>DASWUW010000456.1:0-3787 GCA_036406335.1 Trebonia sp. | reverse complement strand
CGAGCTCACGCCGAGCTCACGGGCGATCGCGTCGATGTTGAGCCGTTCCAGCGGCGCGATGCTGCCTACGTGAATCCGGTCCCGGATAATCGTATAGGTGCGCTCCTGCTTATTCACGGGGTCAGGCCTCCGCCAGGGCCGGCGCCAGCCGGCGCCAGGCGTCCAGCGGCAGCGCCTCGTCCGGACCGCCGCCCAGGACGTAGACGCACACGTGATCGGCGCCCGCCTGGTGCTGAGCCCGGACCCGGGCCGCGACCGCTTCCTCGTCGCCGTAGGCCACCAGCGCGTCCACCAGCCGGTCGCTGGCCGGGCCGCGCAGGTCGTCGTCGGTGTAGCCGAGACGGCGCAGGTTGGCGACGTAGGCCTGCTGCGGGGCGAGCACCGCGGCCAGCATCCGGTCCCCGGGCGGCCCCGGCGCGGCGGCCGCGTCGAGCGCGTCCAGGTAGGCCGCCATCTTGGGGTCATCCAGGACGGGGCGATGACCCCGGGGATGCCCGCCGAGCAGAAGGGACCGGTCACCGCCTGGTGCGACGACACCTGCCTGAACCAGTACTTCACCACTCCCGGCGCCCCGGCGGCCTGTGACCCGGTGACGCGGTCCCTGGCGGACAGCCCGGCCGTCGGTTACGGTGACCAGTAGTCTCACGGTGACGACCGACAGGAGAGCAAGATGCGGTTCCAGTGGCTCGGGATAACGGCGGCTGTGCTGGCCGCCCTGGCGGTACCCGCGACGGCCGCCTCGGCCGCACCGGAGCGGGCGGCGCCGTCGACGCTGGTCGTTTCCGGGGCCGTGTCCGATCCCGCCAGCTATACGGTGGCCGCGCTGGCGGCCCTGCCGCAGGAAAACGTCACCCTGCCCGCACCCGGCGGCCGCACCGTCCAGGCGACCGGGGTCTCGCTCGACGCGCTGGTGAACAGCGCCGCCCCGGTGCTCCCGGACGTCAAGAACGGGCTGCTGCGGGTGGTCGTGACCGCCAGCGGTCCCGGCGGCCACCGGGTCAGCTTTGCCCTCGGCGAGCTCGACCCGAGCTTCGGCGACCATGACGCGGTCGTCCTGCTCAGCGTCAACGGCAGGCACCTGCGGGCGCCCGCGCTGGCCGTGCCGGGCGACCAGACCCCGGCCCGGGACCGGCTGGTGCTGAGCCGGGTCAGTGTGCAGGTCACTAGCCCCGTGGTCACCGTCCCGCCGGCCTCCGGCGCCCTGGTCATCGAAAACGGGACGCACACGGCCGTGCTGTCGGCGGCGCGGCTGGCGCGCCTGCCGCGGCGGACGCTGACCGTCACCTTCCTCGCCGGGACGACCCCGGAGACCCTCACCGAGAGCGGGCCGACGCTCGCCGCGGTACTCCGGGCCGCGCACGTCGGCACCAACCTCGGTACCTGGGTCGCCGCGGTCGGATCGGACGGCTACGTCGCGGACGTGACCCCGGCCGAAGCGTGGCCCGGCGGACGGCCGCTGCTGGTCTCGCTCGCCGAGAACGGAACCGCGCTGGCCGCGCCCCGCCTGGTCGCCGACGGCGACGTCAAGGGCGGCCGTTACGTCTCCGGCGTCGACGACCTGGTTGTCGGCCGGGGTTAACGCGCGTCCCGCCGCGCTACTGCGCTAGCGTAGCCGGGTGGCGGATACCGCGGTTTCCGTTTTCTCGTCAGGATAAGTCAGCGCCGGGCGACCTCCGGCGGGACTTGACTCTCATTAAGCGAGGATCATGAGCACCAGCCTGATGGAGCTTGACGGAAAGACAGCCCTGGTCACGGGGTCTACCTCCGGGATCGGCAAGGCGACCGCGGCGGCGCTGGCCCGGCTGGGCGCGACGGTGGTCATCACCGGCCGCGACGCCGAACGGGGAGCCCGCGTGGTGAAGGAGATCGAAGAGAGCGGCGGCTCGGCCCGGTTCGTGGCCGCCGACCTGAGCGACCCGGGCCAGGTCACGCACCTGGCCCGGGAAGCAGGCGAGGTTGACATCCTGGTCAACAACGCGGGCCGGTCCTGGTTCGGGCCGACCGCTGACCTCGACGTAGCCACGTTCGACGGACTGTTCGCCAGTAACGTCCGGTCGGCCTACCTGCTCACCGCTGCGATCGCCCCGGCGATGGCGGAGCGGGGAAGCGGGAGCATCGTCAACCTGGACAGCATGGCCGGAATTGTCGGCCTGGCCGGGGGCGCGGCCTACGGGGCGTCCAAGGCGTCCCTGTCCGCGCTGACCCGTGCCTGGGCGGCTGAGTTCAGCCCGTCCGGAGTCCGGGTCAACACTGTCGCCCCCGGCCCGGTGTACTCCGACGGGGCCGCCCCCGACAGGATCGCCGCCCTGGGAGCGACCACCCTGCTCGGGCGCGGCGCCCAGCCAGCGGAGATCGCCGACGTCATCGCGTTCCTGTGCACGCCGCGGGCCCAGTACATCACCGGGGCCGTCATCCCGGTCGACGGCGGCCGCACCGCCGTCTGAAGCTGCCAGAGCCTAGCGGGCGGGGAGCAGGCGGGCGAGCACGTCCCGGTGGGTGACGGCGGCCGCGGCCTGGCGCCGCCGGCCCTCGGCGGTCAGCACGACGTAGATCCCGCGGCGGTCGTTGTCACAGGCGCACCGTTCCACCAGGGCATTCTTGAGCAGCCGGTCGACCAGCCGGGAGAGCGCGCTCGGACTCAGGTGGACGGAATCGGCCAGGTCTTGGGCGCGGCACTTGCCCTCGGGGTACTCGGTCAGCCGGTCGAGCACCTCGAAGTCGCTGACGCCGAGCGCGTGCCTCATCCCGAGCTCATGCTCGAGCTCGGCGCAGATCGCGGCGTGGCAGGCCGTCATCTCCCGCCAGGCCCCATGCATATGGTCTAGACCACGCCGTCAACCGACTCACCTTCTCGCTCCGCCGTCGCGGGCAGCCCGGTTCCGTTCGAGGGACAGCACTGGTCGCCGCGGCTGCGGGGCGTGCTGATCGTGCTCGGCGGCGCCCTCTGCCTGGACGCGCTCGACGTGTCCATGGTCGGCGTCGCCCGTCCCTCCATCCGGACGTCCCTCGGCCTGTCCACGTCCTCGCTGCAGTGGATCGTCAGCGGCTACGTCCTCGGGTACGGCGGCCTGCTGCTGCTCGGCGGCCGGGCCGCCGACCTGCTCGGCCGCCGGCGGGTGTTCCTGGCCGCGGTCGCCGCGTTCGCCGTCTTGTCGCTGCTGGGCGGGCTTACCAGCGTGCCCGGGCTGCTGATCGGCGCCCGGTTCGTCAAGGGCGTCGCCGCGGCGTTCACCGCCCCCGCGGGCATGTCGCTGCTGACCACCACGTTTCCCGAGGGGCCGATGCGCAACCGGGCGTTCAGCATCTACTCGGTCTTCGGCGGCAGCGGGTTCTCCCTCGGCCTGGTGCTGTCCGGGCTGCTCACCGCGGTGAACTGGCGCTGGCCGCGGGCTGGTGGCTGATCCCCCGGGACCGCGCGGAGACCGGCACCGCCCCCGCGGCGCGGCGGCCGTTCGACCTGCCCGGGGCGGCCGCGGTGACCCTGTCCATGCTGCTGCTGGTGTATACGGTGGTCTCCGCGCAGCAGGCGGGCTGGGCCTCCGCCCGCACCGTCGGCTCGTTCATCCTGGCAGGGGCTGGCGTCCAGCCTGTTCCAGACGTCGTTCCAGGTCGGCGGGGCACTGGTGCTCGCCGTGGTCACCGCGGTGGTAGACGCCGGCGGCGGCGCCCGGATCGCCTCGCCGGCCGCGACCCTGGCCGCCTACCGGCCGGCACTGTTCCTCATCACCGGCGTCGCGCTGGCGGGCGCGGTCGTCGCCCTGGCCGGGCTGCGGCGCACGAGCAAGGC
>DASWUW010000455.1:0-11430 GCA_036406335.1 Trebonia sp. | reverse complement strand
GCCCTAGATGACGATGAGCCAGAGATCGACGAGACGGCCTACGTGGCCCCTGATGCCGTGGTTATCGGGCGGGTCACGATCGGTCCGCAGGCCTCGGTCTGGCCGGGCACCGTGCTGCGCGGTGACCACGGCTCGATCACGTGACCAAGCGCTCCGGTGTCGACACCAGCTGGACCAAGGGCGCCGTGCCGACCTATATCAGTACGGCGCCGCAGCACCGCCACGGCCTGCGCCGTATTGGCTAGCGCCGCATCGGCCAGCGCCGCCCCGGGTCAGGAGGCGCCGCCGCCGCTGACCACCTTTAGTTCCTCGGCCGGCGCCAACGACGGCACCAGCAACTGCTCCAGCGTCGCCCGCTCAGCCGAGTTCAGCTCCGCGACCCGCCGCAGCAGCCGCATGATCACCCGGTCGGCGAGCTCGTCGTAGTCGATGGGGGCGGGGAACGCGACCGGGACCGCTGCCCGGGGCGGATCCTGGGCCGGGCCGCCGTCGGCGGCCCGGCGAGCCGCGGACGGCGCGGACAAGGTGATCCGGTAAGTCCGCTTGCCGCGCACCTCGCGGCTGATCAGGCCGTCACGCTCCATGCCGGACAGCAGCTGGGCGAAGGCCACGCTCGATCCCGGGTAGCCCACCGCCTCGGCCAGCCGGGTGCTGGCCATCCCGGTCCCGTCCGCCACCTCCGCGACCAGCGCGAGATGGGCGACCACCCGGTCCCTGGTACCGACGGCTCGCCGCCGGACCGGCATCCCCCGCGTATCGGCGCGCGCCGACCCGGACACTGCAGTTACTTCCCCCACCCGAGTTCTCCCTACCCGAGGCATGACGGCACCCACCTGCCGCCTAGATGATAGTAAGGCCTGACCTGCCATTATTTGGGCGGTTGGCACGCTCTGGGTCGACCCCGGGCCCGGGAAAGCCCGCGGAACGGGAAAGTTACCGTTCCGCGTAGGTGAGGTGACGTCCGGCGGGTAGTACAGCCAAAAGCCCTGGTGGGCCGGTATGACCGGAATGATTGAGGGAGCGGTGGACGTCGACGTCAGCCTCGACTACGCGCTTACACTGCTGGCGGCCCTGCTGATCGGCGCGGGTTTCGTGCTGCAGCAGTCGGCCGCGCAGGCCGAGCCCTCCTCGCGGTTCCTGTCCCTGCGGCTGATCGCGGACCTGCTGCACCAGCGCCGCTGGCTGGCGGGAATCGGCGCGATGATCGGCGGCCAGATCCTGGCCGCCTGGTCGATCGGCAACCTGTCGCTCGCGTTCGTGGAGCCGCTGCTCACCACCAACCTGGTTTTTGCCCTGATCCTGGCCGTGCCCATCGCCAAGGCGTCGCTCCGGTTTTACGAGATCTTCGGCGCGGCGGTGCTCTGCCTGGGGGTGGTACTGCTGTCGGCGTCGCGTTCGGCCAAGCCGATCGGCCTGTCGGTCGGCTCGTTCACGCACTGGTGGATCGCCGCGGTGATCGCGGGCCTCGCGGCCGCCGCGGTGCATTACGGGCGGCTGCACCCGGGGCGGGCGCGGGCGACGCTGACCGGGACCGGCGCCGGGCTGGTGTTCGGGATCCAGGACGCGCTGACCCGGCAGACCCTGCAGATCCTGAGCGCGCACGGCATTAGCGCGATGTTTACCTCCTGGGCCCCGTACGCGCTGGTCGGCGCGGGGGCGACCGGGATCTGGCTGATGCAGAGCGCGTTCAGCGCCGGGCCCCTCCCGCTGTCCCTGCCCGCCATCTCGGCGGGCGAGCCGGTGGTCGGCATCCTGCTCGGCGTGCTCGTGTTCGGAGACCGGATCCAGCTCACCCCCGGGCAACTGGCCCTGCAGGTCGGCGGGATCGTCGCGCTGGTCGTCGGCGTGATCATCGTCGGCCGGGCCCCGGCCCTGTCTCAGCTGCGGGGACGGATCCAGCCCGGCCTGCCGCACATCACCGGCGGCCACCCGGCTCTGTCCCGCCGTCACGGTGCACCCAGCACCGGCACCGGGCATCCCAACGGCCACCGCCCGGCTGACGCGAACGGTCATGCGCCCGCTGACGCGAACGGTCATGCGCCCGCTGACGCGAACGGTCATGAGCCCGCTGACCTGAACGGTCACGCGCCCGCTGACTTGAACGGCCTCAGCCCGGCTGACCCGGCCCGGACCGTCATCGGGGAGCCGGCCGACGAGGCCGCCGACCCCTAGTCCCGCCGGGCGCTGAGCCCCCAGATGGCGGCGCTGAACACCGTGATGCCAAACAGCAGGAACGTCACGACGTGCACCCCGGTGCAGTACTCGCAGATGTCCTTGATCTGGAGGAGCTCGGCGTAGACCAGGTACAGCACAAAGCCCATGCCCACGACCACCGACGCCAAGCGCAGCAGGTGCACCTGACGCCACTTCACCCGCCAGGCCCAGGGGGAGAACAGCGGGACCGCGGCCACGTAGAACGCCAGGCCGAGGACCGCCACCGGGATGACGCCGAACACCATCGACTGCGGGCTGGTGATGACCGCCGTGCAGTTGAACGCGCCGCCCCCGCCGGTGGGGCAGCCCGCCAGGTGCGAGCCGTTGAAGTGCGCGTAGGTCTCGTAGGCGGAGATCGCCAGGCCAAGGACGGCGAGGGCGAACGAGACGACCTGGAGCCACAGCGGCGGCCCCGGGTGGCCGGCCGGCCCCGGCTCGGTGATCTCTTCCTCGGCCAGCCCGGGATCGGCGGCCTTGACCGCCGGCCGGGTGGCCGGGCGGCTGGTGGGGGTGGCGGAGACAGCCGTGACCGTTCGGGCGCCGTTCGCGGACGCCGGCCGACGCCCAGAGCGGGCCTTGGAATTTGCCATCGCGGGTGTCTCCACTGGTCTCAGGACTGCGGACGGGCTAGCTGGCCAGGTTCGCTTCGAGCTTCTGGATGGCCGGCGTGCAGGCGGTCGTCGACTTGTTGCTGATGACCTGGCAGATGCCCGCCGTCATGTAGTTGGCGTTGCCGATAATGGCCTTGCCGACCGTCGAGGTCGGGCTCTGCATCGCCGTGGCCACCTGCGACCAGGTCATGCCCTTCAGCAGCGTGGGGCTGAGCGGCGCGAGGTTGCCGACCTGGACGTACTTGTTGGCGATGGAGAAGAACGGAATCGAGCCGCTCGGGTCGTAGGCCCGGCCGACGGCCGTCTGGGCCGCGTTGGGGGTCTGCAGGGTGCCGTAGCCGTTCCCGCTCGGGGTGTTGGTGTACTCCTCCACCGGCGTGAACGTGAGGTAGTCGCTGGTGTACTTCGACCCGTAGAAGGTGAAGGTCGGCGTGTTCGGGTCGGAGTCGGTGCTCGACGAGTGCGTGGTCTTCAAGCCGCTGAACGTGCCGAAGCGAGCGAGGGCGTTGACCATCGACCAGCGCTGCGCGGCGCAGAACGGGCAGTACTCGCCGCCCAGGTACAGCACCTCGGGCTTGCCCCCGGAGGTGAGCGCCGCGCCGTCGACGGTGGCGAAGTAGGAGCCGAGCTGGGACGCCGCGCTGCTGACGGCGGCGGGCGTCTTCGCGGCGACGAAGATCCCCTTGTTCACCCCGCCGTCGGCCACCGCGTCCGTGGTGGCCGACGGTATGCCGGTGACCTGCTTGGTCACCGTGGTCAGGGCGGTGCCAGTCGGACCGTTGCTCGCGGTGCTAGTGGAGCCGCCGCTGTTCAACTTGACCAGGACAAGCGCGACCACCACGATGGCGACGACGAGAATAGCCCCGCCGGCCAGGTAAATCCGCTTGCGCTGGGCGGCGCGGCGCTCGGCCTCGCGCTGCGCGGCGATGCGCGATCGCCGGTCCGTGTCCTGCTTGGTCCTGCTGGCTTTGCCCATGGGCCTATCGTAGAGGGAGCCAGCCGGTCCGTGCCCTCCTGAAGCTGAGAGAAACCTCTGGGTGCTGGCACCCGGGTCCCGGTCCGGCGGCAGGCCCGGCTGCTCTCATCGCGGGCCGCCGTCCGTGCCCGCAGCCGGCGATGCGGTAAAGTTGGTTACGGCCGCCAGTGAACTTTGCCGCATCCTGATGGCGTCGGCCCGCGGCCGTTCCGGGGCGCAGGACAAGGGCAGCGGCGTTCACTCACGCTTCACTGAGGAAGAGGTGCTGACGCTGGACACGCTCAACCGTGCCTTGCTGCTCGAGAATATTCACCCGGACGCGACGGCCCGGCTGACCAAGGCCGGCTACCAGGTGACGACGATGCCGCATGCCCTCGGGGAAGACGAGCTCATCGAGAAGCTGCCGGGCGTCAGCCTGCTCGGCATCAGGTCGCAGACCCAGGTCACCGAGCGGGTGATCGCCGCCGCCCCCGACCTGCTCGCCGTCGGCGCGTTCTGCATCGGCACCAACCAGGTCGACCTGAACGCCGCCGCCCGCCGGGGCGTGGCGGTCTTCAACGCGCCGTTCTCGAACACCCGCTCCGTGGTGGAACTGGCCGTCGCCGAGATCATCTCGCTGGCCCGGCGGCTGCCGGAGAAGAACTTCAGGATGCACGACGGCGTGTGGGACAAGTCCGCCAAGGGCGCCCACGAGGTCCGCGGGCGCAAGCTCGGCATCGTCGGCTACGGGAACATCGGCACTCAGCTGTCGGTGATCGCGGAGTCGCTGGGCATGTCGGTGTACTTCTACGACATCGCCGACAAGCTGGCGATCGGCAACGCCCGGCGCTGCTCTACCCTCCGCGAGCTGCTCGAGACGGTGGAGGCGGTCACCCTGCACGTGGACGGCCGGGCGGGCAACCACGGGTTCTTCGGCGAGGAAGAGTTCGCCGCGATGAACCCGAGGTCGTTCTTCCTCAACCTGTCCCGCGGCTTCGTAGTGGACCACGCCGCACTGCGCCGGAACATCGAGACCGGGCATATCGCGGGCGCGGCGGTCGACGTGTTCCCGAGCGAGCCGAAGGGCAACGGCGAGGAGTTCGTCTCCGAGCTGCGCGGCCTGCCGAACGTGATCCTCACCCCGCACATCGGCGGGTCCACCGAGGAAGCGCAGCAGGACATCGGCGAGTTCGTGTCGGGCAAGCTCGCTGACTTCGCCGCCGGGGGTGCCACCGCCATGTCGGTCAACCTGCCCGGCGTCGCCCTGCCCGGCGTGCCCGGCACGCACCGTCTCATCCACCTGCACAAGAACGTGCCCGGCGTGCTCGCCGCGATCAACCGGGTGCTCGCCGACCACGGCGTCAACGTCGAGGGCCAGCTGCTGCGCACCCGGGACGAGCTCGGCTACGTGATCACCGATATCGGCACCCAGTACCCGGAAGAAGTGCTGGACAAGCTGCGGACCATGGACGTGACCATCCGGCTGCGCACCGTCGAGCAGGAGTAGCCCGCCCGCCCGGCCTGCTGCCCGACCCGAAGATGCCCCCGGTGCCGCTCGGCACCGGGGGCATCTCCGCCTGGCCGGCCTACCCGACCTTGTACGAGTAGGGCAGCGCCACCAGCTGGCTGCCCGACAGGAACTGCAGCGAGTCGGCGAAGTCGTCGATGTACAGCATCCCGCGCACCGCCGTCCCCTTGGCTGCCGTGGGCTTCAGCGTCAGGCTGATCGTCCGCGTCTGCCCCGGGTTGACGACGAACAGGTTGTAGGTCGCGGACGCGGCGAGTGACTTCACCCCGAACTGCCAGAAGTCACCGGTCGACGAGCTCGCCGACGTATCGAACAGCTGCGTGACCGCGGTCATCGAGCTGGTGACGCTCGCACCGGTGGCGCCGCCGGGACCGAACGGCCCGGTCTCCGCGGGCACGTCGAACCACAGCCCCTGGGTGACCGGCGTGGTCACCGGGCCCAGCGGGTAGGTCGCCTTCGCCGTCGCCCCGGACGAGCTGGCCATGTCCGGGTCGCCGGGAAACGGCCCGAAGTCGAACATGACCGGGGCCGAGGTGGTCGACGAGGTCGCGGTGGCCGACACGCTGTGGGTCATCGTCGGGACGATCCACTCGGGCGGGTTGGCCGAGGCCGGCAGCGGCAGCTTCACGTTCGCCGCCTGGTTCTGCGGCTGCAGCGCGTAGGAACCGGTCGCGGTCAGCCGGGCGTCGAGGAAGATGTTCTCCGGGGCCGCCCCGGTGTTGTGCACCGAGATCTGGTACGTCACCGCCTTGCCGCGGGTCAGGGTGACCGAGGGCGAGTCGGGCAGCGCTCCCCGGCTGAACGACACCGCGTTGAGCCGGATCTTCCCGGTGAACGGGTCGGCCAGCTCATTCCCCGGTACCGGGGACGTGAAGTCGACGATCAGCCGCCAGACGCCGGGGATCGGGTTGGACGTGTAGAGCGACAGCTTGTTCTGCGGTGACTCCACCGGCACCCCGCTGGTGGTGAACCCGGTGGTGAGGTCGCTCGACCCGTAGCCCATGGTCTCGCCGCTGGGCGAGACCAGGTACGCGCTGACCTGGTTGGCCGGGTCGTTGGCGAGGGCCACGTCCACGTCGATGTTGCGCAGCAGGACCGGCAGGCTGGACGGCACCACGAAGGTATAGGAGGCAACCTGCCCCTCACCCGGCGAGCGGCCGTTGCCGCCGGTCAGCACCCCGCTGAACTTGCCTCCGGCGGCTCCGAGCCCGGTCGGTATCTCGCCCCGCAGGGTGACCGGCACGCTCACCGCGCGGCCGGCCGAGGACAGCACCAGCGAGCCGCTGGAGTCGCCCGCGCCGGACGGCACCCTGGCCGACACGTGGACCACCCCGGACGCCCCGGGCGCGAGGGACAGCGTCGACGGCGACATGGTGCCGAACGTCGTCGCCTGGGCTACCGTCGCCCCGAACTGCACCGCGCCGGCCGTCCCGCCCGCCTTGGTCGTATTGCTGGAGATCACCGCCGTCCAGGTGCCCGCCGCCGGGCGCAGCACCTGGGCGCTGCCGTAACCGCCGACGCCCTGCGGCAGCGAGTCCCCGGCGAGCTTGCCCGACGGGTTGACCAGGATGACCCGCACCCGCGCGTTCAGGCTGCCCGCCTGGGTCGAGGTGGCGCCCCAGGCGATCGACGCGTTGAGCAGGGCCTGCCCCTTGGGCACGGTGAACTGCACCGTTCCGTAGTTCGCCGCGGCCCCCGCCCAGCTGGTGAAGTGCCGGCTGGCGGTGTCGGACAGCTTCACCACGGCCTTCTTGACCGTCGAGCCGGCGCCGAACGCCCGCCCGGACACGGCCACCTGCTGCGCGGTCTTGGACGGGTTGGTCACGGTCACCGCCCACGAGGCGGGTGCGCCCGTCTGGGAGGTGAAGTTCAGCTGGTTGGCGGACAGCTGCAGCGCCGGGCCGGCCGGGCTGCCGCCGTACACCGACGCGGCCAGCTCGACCGCCTTGAAGCTGTTCAGCAGCCCGGAACCCTGCTCGGTGGCGGGCGCCCCCAGGTCGGCCGCGGAGGACAGCAGGATCTGCTTCACCGCCGCCGGCGACGGGACCATCCCGTGGTGGGCCTTCGCGTAGGCCTGGATCACCAGCGCCGCCGCGCCCGAGACCAGCGGAGCGGCCGCGCTCGTGCCGCCGCTCTCCTCTACCGGGGACGACTTGCCGAGGAAGTTGACGCAGCTGGAGTAGCGAGAGGACGCGCTGCACGCGGCAAAGGACATGTCACCCGGTGCGACCAGGTCGAGTGTCCGCCCGTCCTCGGTATAGCCGCCGGACGACAGCGAGCTGATGTTGCCGCTTTCCCAGCCGCCGGGCGCGAACTGGTCGGCGTCCGCGTAATTGGTCTGCGAGTAGAACCGGTAGTCGGTCGACGCCCCGACGGAGATCACGTCGGGGTCGGTGGCGGGGGAGCCGATCGTGTTGAACGGCCCCGCGTCACCGCTCGCCACCACGACCGTCACCCCGGCCGCGACCGCCATGTCGTTGAACGCCTTGACCGCGTCCAGCGAGGTGACGTCGGGGAACGGGTTGGAGCCGAACGACTCGTTGAGCACGTTGACGTGCTCGGTGTTGACCGCGTAGTCGATGGCCTGCAGGAAGCCGGAGGTGGTGGAGACATTGCTCTGGCTGAACACCTTGAGCGCGACCAGCGCCGCGCCGGGCGCGACGCCCTCGATCTTGATCTTGCACGCGGCGGCCGGCACCTGGGCGCCGAACCCGGACACGTTGTAGACCTGCGACCCCTGCCCGGCGATCGAGCTGGCGTCCATGAAGGCCTCGCCGCCCGCCGTCGCCGCAGTCGTCCCGTCACCGCTGAAGTCCTTGTAGTCGGTGATCACCGGCTTGCCGCCCCGGGTCAGGTTGGCGTTGGCGGTGTCGATCCCGTCGGCCAGGAACGCGACCTTCACACCGGTCCCGGTGTAGCCGAGCGACCGCGCGGTGGGCGCACTCTTAGCCGGCGAATCAGTGTGGGTGAGCGCCAGCGCCTCCGGCGCGAGCTGCGGCGTAGCCGAGCACGCGCCCGGCGGGATCGGTGCCGTCGCGGGCCTCGCCTTCTTGGCGGGAGTCTTCTTGGCCGAAGCCTTCGCCTTCTGCAAGGAGGTTTTCGGCTTCGCGACCGGAGCCCCCGGCTTCTTGACCGGAGCCTTCGGCTTCTTGACCGGAGCCTTCGCTTGCCTGACCGCCGTCGGCCCGGCCGGGGCGGGGCCCTGGATCGGGCTGTCGGGGATCACCGACGCCACCCCCGGGCTGGCGGAGAGCGGGCCCAGGGCCGAGGCGGGCACCTTGGCCGAGATCGCGTCGGCCAGCCGGTAGCCGTGCACGTCGGTGGCGCCCAGCTGCTGCAGCTGGCCTACGTAGGGGGCCTGCGCCGCCTGGAGCTGGGCCAGCCGCTGGCCGGAGCCGATGCCGCTTCCCGCTGAGGCCAGCTGGTTCCTCAGAAAGATGATGACCTTCTGCGAACCGCCGCCGGCCTTGGCCGCCGGCCCGGACCCGGCTGTACTGGCCGCCTGGGCGGGCCCCGCGATCGCGGGTACCGCGCCGAGCGCCAGTGCCGAACAGGCTGCGGTTGACACCAGCGCGGCCGAAATGACTCTTCCGTTGCGTCGCATCCAGTTATGCCCCCGTTACTGCTGTCGAGCGGTTAGCTGCCGCGTGGCGGCGCCATCCGCCCGCCGTGACACAACGCGACAGCCAGCAGACTAAGGGTGACGATGGGTGAACTCCCGGAAAGCACGCCGGCCTGAGCTGGATAACTTCCCAGCTCAGGCCGGTATCGCGGTCTTCTGTCCGGTTACGCGCCCGCAAGCAGCGGCGGAAGCGACGACGCGACCGTCCGTTCGGAGTAATGCAGGTCCGCGGCCGTGATCAGGGCACCGAACAGCCGGGGGTCGTTACCCTGCTCCGGATGCCACTGCACGCCGACCAGGAACTCGCCCGGGGTGGTGGACTCGACCCCCTCGATGATCCCGTCGTCCGCCCAGGCGACCGCGGTAAGACCCGCGCCGACCATGTCCACCGCCTGGTGGTGGTGCGTCGGGACTTCGAAGAACTCGCCCCCGGGCAGGATCGACGCCAGGATCGTGCCGCTGGTAACGCGCACCTTGTGCCGGCCGAAGCCGGTCGCCGGGCCGCTGTGGTGCTCATGGCCCACCAGGTCGGGAACGTGCTGGTGCAGGGTTCCGCCGCAGGCGATGTTGAGCATCTGCTCACCGCGGCAGATGCCGAGCAGGGGCACGCCCTGGCGGATGGCGGCCTGGGCCACGGCCAGCTCCCACGAGTCCCGGTCGGGCGCGTTGACATCGGCCTTCGGGTGCTTGGCGGCACCGTAGATGGCCGGGTTGATGTCGCCCCCGCCGGCAATGACGATGCCGTCGAGTACGGCCACGGTCGCCTCGGCCTCGGACACGTCGCCGCCGGGCGGAAGCAGAACCGGACGGCCCCCGCTGTTCCGGATGGACATGACGTAATTCCACGGCAGCAGGGCGCCCTCTTCCGCAAAACCGCGCCAGTCGGCGTGGCTGTGGTAGGTGGTAATGCCAATAGTCGGCGCCATTTGTCCCCTTCATGGTTAGAAAGCGCACCGATTCGCCTTCTTGTCCCCTACGCCGACCCGGGATGTGACTCCCCGGAACCTCCGCGGGCGCGGCATTTAACGAGGGAAGGCGGGCGAGTTGCCAAAATCAAAGCTACTAGCGATGCGCTTGCCGTTGCTGCCGATCACGGATACTACTGAGTGTAACCAATATGGTGGAAACGGTCTCAACAGGCCCGAAGTTCCCCGCTAACGCCACCAGGGGCGCTGGCGGACTTCCGCCAGCCGCAGGGCCGGGGCGCTCACCGTCTGGGCGCTGGCACTGAGATGGTGCAGGAACTCCTGCACCCAGAGCAGGTGCGGGTGCGGCAGCTGGTGCGCGGGCGGGCGGTCCCCGGACGTGCCCGGGCCGGCCTCGCCCGGCTGCCGGCGGGGCATGGCCGGGCCGGTCAGTGCGGGAGCGGGCACCGGCGCGAGCTCAGCGCGGCCCGGCCGGCTCATTTCGTCCGCGACCGCGTCGTAGAAGCCGGCCAGGCCGGCCGCTACCGACCTGAGCATGACGCAGGCGGGCGCGCCCGCGTACTCTTCCGAGCCCGCCAGCGGTACGCAGGCGGCCCCGGGGATATTCTCGGTTCCCGGCTCCGGCGCCCCGGTCCGCAGCCCGGCGAGGGTATGCGCGGTCAGCCGCAGCCGGGTAGTGGCGTTGACCAGCGCCCACAGGTCGTCCTTGCCCAGCCGCTTGCTGCCCTGCTCGGTGAGGAAACCGCGCACCGCGTCGTCGAGCCGGATGCCCGCGCTCGCGGCGGCCACCGCCGCCGCCGGCGGGACCAGCAGCTCGCTGAGCGCCCAGTCCACCGACTGGGTCAGGTACACCGCTCCCGACCGGAAGGCGTCCGCGAGGTCGTCGCCGACGACCGCCGCCACGCCGCGCGGCCAGAAAAGCACGCCGACCGCGAGGCTGACGGCGCAGCCGATCGCCACGTCCTCCACCCGCAGCAGGCCGACCTTCCAGCCAGCCGGGACCAGCAGGTTGAACAGCACGACGATGGTCACGGTGAACGAGGCCTGGCCGACCAGGAACGGCGTCGTCCCCGGCGCGTACGCCGCGACCAGTACCGCCAGCGGCAGGGCGACCCACAGCGCGGACTGCGCGGTGCCGATGCCGACCAGC
This sequence comes from Trebonia sp., assembly GCA_036406335.1. Lineage (GTDB taxonomy): Bacteria > Actinomycetota > Actinomycetes > Streptosporangiales > Streptosporangiaceae > Trebonia. The sequence goes on along the minus strand of DASWUW010000455.1, from coordinate 424 downwards.
AGCGCCGCGCCGACGACGAAGCCGACCGCCGTGCCCGCCAGGCCCCGCCACGCCGTCGCCCCGGTCGCCGAGGCGCTGGTGCGCAGCACCGACAGCGTTCCGAGCACGACCCAGAAGCCGTGCTGCAGTCCGGACAGGTCGGCCACCGCGACGGCGGCCGCGAGGGCCACGGAACTGCGCAGGGAGTTGAGGAACCAGACCGAGCGCACCGTGGCGTGCCGCCGCACGAGAGTGACCGCGCCCTCCAGCCCCGCGACCCGCGGCGAGCGGATGAGCGGGTCGAGCCGGCTCCGGACCGGCGCGCCGACGGCAGCCCGCGCCATGCTGGCCGGAGCTGGGCTAGCGAGCGCTGGGCTAGCCGACACTGGGCTAGCCGACACTGGGCTAGCCGACACTGGGCTAGCCGACACTGGGCTAGCGGGCG
>DASWUW010000454.1:0-7600 GCA_036406335.1 Trebonia sp. | reverse complement strand
TCTACGCCCGCAAGGCCGCGGTTATCGAGGGCTTTGAGTTCGACCGGGTGAAGTACAAGATCGCCGGCAGCACCTACCGCGCCACCGACATGTCGCACTGGCTCGCGCTCGACACCGCGGCGCGCGCCCTAGCGGACGCGGGCTTCGCCGACGGTGACGGCCTGCCCCGGGCGAGGACCACCGTGATCGTCGGCAACACCCTCACCGGCGAATTCACCAGGGCCAACGGGCTGCGGCTGCGCTGGCCGTTCGTCCGGCGCACACTTGGGTCCGCGCTTAAGGACCTGGGCTGGGATGACGCCGAGATGGCGACCCTGCTCGGCGTGGTCGAGCAGCGTTACAAGAGCGTCTTCCCGCCGGTCGACGAGGACACGCTCGCGGGCAGCCTGTCCAACACCATCGCCGGCCGTATCTGCAACCAGTTCGATTTCGGCGGCGGCGGCTACACGGTTGACGGCGCCTGCTCGTCCTCCCTGCTGTCGGTGCTGACCGCGTGCAGCGCGCTGCGCGCGGGCAGCGCCGACGCCGCCGTGGCGGGCGGCGTTGACCTGAGCATCGACCCGTTCGAGGTGATCGGTTTCGCGAAGACCGGCGCGCTCGCGAGCGGCGAGATGCGCGTCTACGACAAGCACTCCAACGGCTTCTGGCCGGGGGAGGGGTGCGGCATGCTGGTGCTGATGCGGCAGCGCGACGCCGAAGCGCGCGGGCTGCGGGTGTACGCGACGATCGCCGGCTGGGGCTACTCGTCCGACGGCCGCGGCGGCATCACCCGGCCCGAGGCCAGCGGGCACCGGCGGGCGATCGAGAGTGCCTACCGCGAGGCGGGCTCCGACATCGGCACCGTCGGGTACCTGGAAGGCCACGGCACCGGCACCGCCGTCGGCGACGCGACCGAGCTGCGGGCCTTCAGCGAAGCCCGCCGCGCTGTCGCGCCGGACGCGCCGCCCGCGCTGATCAGCACGATCAAGGGCAACATCGGTCACACGAAGGCGGCCGCGGGCGTGGCCGGCCTGATCAAGGCCGCATTGGCGGTCCACCATCAGGTGATACCGCCGGCCACCGCCCACGCCGTGCCGCACGAGGAGCTGTCCGAGGGCACGCCGGCGCTGCGGGTGCCACTGACCGCGCAACTGTGGCCGGACGACCTGCCCATCAGGGCCGGCGTCTCGTCAATGGGCTTCGGCGGTATCAATGCGCACCTGGTCCTTGACGGCGACGGCAGCATGCGCCGCATCAGCCTGGACGCCCGGACCGAGCGGCTGGTCCGGTCACGCCAGGACGCCGAGCTGCTGCCGCTCGCCGCCGCGAGCCTGGCGGACTTGCGCGACCGCGCCGCCGAATTGGCCGACCGGTGCGACCGCCTCTCCTTCGCCGAGCTCGGCGACCTGGCCGCGACCCTGGCGGCCGAGGCGAGCGGCGGGGAGGTCAGGGCGGCCGTAGTCGCTAAGTTCCCGGAGCAGGCGGCCGACCGGTGGCGGCGGCTGCTGGCCGTCATCGACGGCGGGGACACCCGGCTGATCGACCCGGCGGGCGGCGTCTACCTCGGCCGCGCGGCCCAGGCGCCCCGCATCGGGTTCCTGTTCCCCGGGCAGGGCTCAGGCGGAAACTCCGAGGGCGCGCTGAGCCGCCGGTTCGTGGTCGCCCGCGGCACGCCCCGGGCAGCCGGCGCGCCCGGCGACGACCAGGTCGCCACCGAGGTCGCGCAGCCGCGCATCGTCAGCTCCTCGCTGGAGGGGCTGCGCGTGCTTGGCTTGCTCGGCATCGAGGCCACCGGGGCGGTCGGGCACAGCCTGGGTGAGCTGACCGCCCTGCACTGGGCTGGCGCGATGAGCGAGCAGGCGGTGGTCGACCTGGCGACCGAACGCGGCCGGGTGATGGCGGAGGCCAGCGCGGGGGGCGGGGCCATGGGCGGCATCGCGGCCGGGCCCGACGCCGTGGCGGCTCTGCTGCGGGCGATGGCGGGCACCGTCGGGCCGGAGGTAGTCATCGCCGGGTACAACGGTCCGCGGCAGACCGTCATCTCCGGCCCGGCCGGAGCGGTGGACGAGGTGCGTCACGCCGCGACGGCGCAGGGCCTGAGCACGCTGCCGATCCGTGTCTCGCATGCCTTTCACTCGCCGGCCGTGGCGCCGGCCGCGGCCGGGCTCGACCGCTACCTTGACGGCCGCGAGTTCGCACCGCTCGGCCGCCGCGTGCTGTCGACCGTCACCGGTGAGGCGCTGCCGGCCGACGCCGACCTCCGGCAGCTGCTGGTCCGCCAGGTACGCGAGCCGGTACTGTTCGCCACCGCCGTCGCCCAGCTGGCGGCGTCGGCCGACCTGCTGATCGAGGTCGGGCCCGGACACGTGCTTTCCGCGCTGGCCTCCGACATCGCGCCGGAGGTTCCCGGCATCGCGCTCGAGACCGATGGGACCTCGCTAGCCGGCCTGCTGTCCGCGGTGGCCGCGAGCTACGTCCTGGGCGCCGACGTGGCGGTAGGCGGGCTGTTCGCCGACCGGTTCACCCGGGTGCTCCCGCTTGACAAGGAGTTCAGCTTCTTCGCCAGCCCGTGCGAGTCGGCTCCGGCGGACGTGCCCGCGGCCGATGAGGCGGACCGGCCGGATAGCAGTCAGCCGGGACCGTTCAGAGATGAAAAGGAGGGGAACGCGGGGACAACGCAGAGCACCCTCGATGTCCTGCGGCTGCTCGCCGCCGAGCGGGCCGAGCTGCCGCTGGAGACCGTACGAGCCAGCACCCACCTGCTGGACGAGCTGCACCTGTCCTCGATCACCGTCGGCCAGCTCATGAACCAGGCGGCGCAGCAGCTCGGCGTCACCGCGCCCATGGTGACGTCCAGCTTCGCCACTGCCACGCTGGTCGACCTGGCGCAAGTGCTTGACGAGCTCGCGGCCACGGCCCTGCCGGAGGATGCCGATCCGGACCGGCCGCCCGAGGGGATCGAGCCATGGGTGCGCGCGTTCTCGGTGGAGCTGATCGAGACCGCGCGGCTTCCGATCAGCAGCCCGGGCAGCGCCGGCGCCGGCCGGGACTGGGAGGTCTTCGCGCCGGCCGGTCACCCGCTGAGCGAGGCACTGGGCCACGCGCTGCGGGCCGCCGGCCTGGGCGACGGGGTCCTGCTGTGCCTTCCCGCCGACTGCGGTACCGAGCAGGTCGGCTTGATGCTGAGCGCGGCCCGAGCGGTGCTGGCCCGCGACGGCGCGCGCCGCTTCGTTGTCGTCCAGGACCAGCGCGGGGCCGCCGGGCTGGCGAAGACACTGCACCTGGAGGCGCCCGCCGTCGCGGTCACCGTGGTCACGGTGTCGCTTTCGCCCGCGCCGCGGGGGGAGCGGGTGGCGGAGCTGGCGGCGGCCATCGCGGCCGACGCCGCTGCCACGTCAGGCTTCAGCGAGGTTTACTACGACGAGTCAGGCGTCCGGCGGCTGCCGCTGCTCCGGCCGGTCAGCGGCCTTTCCGAAGGCGGCCCGCCGCCGCTCGGGCCCGACGACGTGCTCCTGGTCAGCGGCGGCGGCAAGGGAATCACCGCCGAATGCGCCCTCGCCACCGCCGTTAAGACGGGCGCGGCGGTCGCGCTGCTCGGCCGGTCCGACCCGGACACCGACGCCGAACTAGCGGGGAACCTGCGCCGGCTGGACGCGGCGGGCGTGCGCTACCGCTACATCCGGGCCGATGTCACCTCTCCGGCCGAGATAACGGCAGCGGTCAGCCAGGTCAGCGCCGACCTGGGGGCGGTCACGGCGGTCTTCCACGGCGCCGGCCGGAACGTGCCGGTCGCGCTGGCCAGCCTGGAAGAGGACGCGTTCCGGCAGACGCTGGCGCCCAAGATCGCCGGGCTCGAGGCGATCATGGCCGCCGTGGACCCGGCCGCGCTCAAACTGCTCGTGACGTTCGGCAGCATCATCGGCCGCGCGGGGCTGCGCGGCCAGGCGGACTACGCGACCGCCAATGACTGGCTAACCGACGCGACCCTGCGGTTCGCCGCCGCGCGCCCGGGCTGCCGCTGCGTGGCGCTCGAATGGTCGGTCTGGGCGGGCGCGGGCATGGGGGAGCGGCTGGGCGTCCTGGAGTCGCTGACGCGGGAGGGCATCGCCCCGATCTCGGTTGACGACGGCATCGAGCTGCTGAACCAAATCCTGGCCAACCCGACGCTGCCGTCGCGGCTGGTCGTCATGGGCCGGGCGGGCGGACTGCCGACGATATCGCTGGAGCCGCGCGAGCTGCCGCTGGCGCGCTTTATCGAGCGGGTCGGCGTGTATTACCCCGGCGTCGAGCTGGTCGCCGACGCCGAGCTGTCGGCCGGCAGCGATCCCTACCTGGACGACCACCTGCTCGACGGGGACCTGCTGCTCCCGGCCGTCCTCGGCCTGGAGGCAATGGCCCAGGCCGGCCTGGCGCTGACCGGCGCGCAGTACCCGCCGGCGTTCGAGAACGTGGAATTTCTGCGGCCGATCGTGGTGCCACCCGACGGCACCACGACGATCCGGGTGGCGGCGCTGAACCGGGGAGACACGGTCGAGGTCGCCATTCGCAGCAGCGACACCCGGTTCGCGGCCGATCACTTCCGCGCGACGCTGCGGTACGCGGGCCTGCCCGTCCTTGACCCAGGACCGGGCGGGATGCCAGCCGATTACGGGCGCGTCCCGCTCGACCCGGCAGCCGACCTGTACGGGACGGTCTTCTTCCAGGGCAAGCGGTTCCAGCGGGTACTCGGCTACCGGCACATCGCGGCCACCTCGTGCGCGGCCGAGATCTCGACCGCCGGAGTGGGCGGCTGGTTCAGCGGCTACCTGCCAGCGGCACTGCTGCTCGGGGATCCGGGGTCCCGTGACGCGTTCATGCACGCCATCCAGTGCTGCGTCCCGAACGCGACGCTGCTGCCCGCGGGCGTCGAGCGGATCTACCCGGCCGGGGCGACGGCACCGGGCGAGCAGGTCACCCTGTACGCGCTGGAACGCTCCCGGGCCGGCGACACCTATACCTATGACCTGGATGTCCGTGACACCAGCGGGGCCGTCGTCGAGCGCTGGGAGGGGCTGCGCCTGCAGGCGGTCCGCCAGACCGGCGGGGACGGCCCCTGGGCACCCCCGCTGCTCGGCCCCTATCTGGAGCGGCAGTTGACGGAACTCCTCCCGGGCGGGCTCAGGTGCGCCGTGGAACCGGATCCGTCGCCGCTCTCCCAGCACGCGCAATCGAGGCGCGGGCTGACCACGGCGGCGCTGCGCCGGATGCTCGAGCGGCCGGTGACGGTATTGCACCGCGGCGACGGCAAGCCGGAGCTGATGGGCGAGGACATGGTCATCTCGGCATCCCATGGCGCGGGGGTCACGCTGGTCGTCGGGCGCTCCGGCCGCACCGGCTGCGACGTGGAAACCGTCAGGGAACGGACGGCGGCTGACTGGGCAGGGCTGCTCGGGCCCGGGCAGTTCGCGCTCGCGCAACTGGTGCAGCAGGAGCGGGGCGAGGACCTTTCGGTCGCCGCCACCCGGGTGTGGAGTGCGGTGGAGTCTCTCCGCAAGGTCAACCGGATCCTGCCCGGGGCGCTGACGCTCGATGCCGGGGGCGGCGGCGAGTGGGTGCTGCTCCGGTCGGGACGGGCGCGAATCGCCACCCTCCTCACCCGGTTGCGCAGCGATCCAGACCCGGTGATATTCGCGATCCATACCGAAGGGGAGGACGATGAATCGGTATTACGAATACCGGCACATTGTTGGTTTCGAGGAGACCAACCTGGTGGGCAACGTCTACTACGTGAACTACGTGCGCTGGCAAGGCCGCTGCCGCGAGATGTTCCTGCTTGAGCACGCGCCTGACGTGCTCGACGATCTCCGCCGCGACCTGAAGCTCTTCACGATCAGGTCCGAGTGCGAGTACCTGGCGGAGATCACCGCCTTTGACGAGGTGTCGGTGAGAATGCGCCTGGAGGAACTGACGCAGACGCAGATCGGCTTCGCGTTCGACTACGTCCGGGTGCGCCCGGGATTCGAGGACCTGATCGCCCGGGGCAGGCAGCGGGTGGCGTGCATGCGCGGATCTAACGGCAGCACCGCGCCCACCCGCGTGCCCGAGCAGCTGCGCCGTGCGCTCGAGGTCTACGAGGTCTGCGCGCCCAAGCACCCCAAGGTCGCGGGTACCGGCGGCCGCGCATGAGCCTCCCCGGGAGACTGGCCGCGGCACCACCGTCTCCGCTCGACACCACGCTGCTGCGCGCGGTGCTCGGCCGGTTCTCGACCGGCGTCACGGTCGTGACGGCCGACGCCGGCGTGGCCTGCGGCATGACGGCGAACGCCTTCGCCTCGGTCTCGCTCGACCCGCCGTCAATCCTGGTCTGCGTCAACCGCAATGCCGCCATCTACCACGCGGTGCGCAAGGCGGGGTGCTTCGCGGTGTCGGTGCTGTCGGCCGGGCAGGAGAACCTGGCGCGCTACTTCGCGGACCGCTCGCGGCCCCGGGGCGCGGCCGAATTCGACGCCATCGGCTGGTCACCCGCGCCGCTGACCGGGACGCCGGTACTCAACGGTTCGCTGGCCTGGCTCGACTGCGCCCTCACCACCTCCCACGACGGCGGCGATCACGAGATCTTCCTCGGCTCGGTGCTGGCCGTCGGTTCCGGGACGGCGCAGGACGCCCTCGTGTTCTACGACGGCAGCTTCCACCGGCTGCTGTCCGCCGCCCAGAAAGGCCCGTGACGTGACCGTTATCGATCAGGCCAGGTCCAGTGCGGTCGGGCGGCCCTATCCGGGGCCGCCAACGCGCGCGCTGCCCGGGCTGCTCCGCAAGCTCTGGTATGACCGGCTTGCCCTGCTCTCCGACGCGGCCGGCGAGTACGGGGACGTGGTGCGCTTCGCCATGGGCCCGAAGACCATCTATTTCTTCAACCACCCGCAGCACGCTAAGCACATTCTGGCCGACAACGCCGCCAACTACCACAAGGGCATGGGGCTCGAGCAGGCCAGGCGCCGGATCCTGGGTGACGGGCTGCTAACCAGCGAGGGAGAAACATGGCGGCAGGAGCGCCGTGTGCTCTCGCCGGCCTTCCGCCGGGAGCGCATCGCCGGGTTCGCCGACGTGGTGACGGACGCGGGGGCGGCACTCGTGCAACGGCTCGGCGCCCGGGTGGACGACGGCACTGTCGATCTCGTGAGCGAGATGACCTCGCTGACGATGAACGTCCTCGGCAAGACGCTGCTTGACGCCGACCTCACGCCGCTGCGCATGCTCGGGCCCGCCTTCGACGTGGCCCAGGACCAGGCGATGTTCGAGATGGTCACGCTGGGCGCGCTGCCGCTCTGGCTGCCGCTGCCGCGCAACTTCCGGTTTCGCGCCGCGCGCGGGCAGATCGAGGAATCGGTCCGGACGCTGCTCGCCACCCGCGACCGCGACGGCGCAGGGGGCTCTGACGATGTGATCTCGCTGCTGCTGGCCGCCTACGGCCCGGAGCGGGACGCGGACGCGCGCTGGCGCGGGCTCCGCGACGAGCTGGTCACCATTTTGCTGGCCGGCCATGAGACGACCGCCAGCACGCTCTCCTGGACCTGGTACCTGCTGGCTGCGCACCCCGAGGCGGCGGCGGCCGTGCATGCCGAGGCGGTGAGCGTGCTCGGCC
>DASWUW010000453.1:0-2752 GCA_036406335.1 Trebonia sp. | reverse complement strand
GGCCGGGTCCGGCGGTAGCGCCGGGCGAGGACGACGCCGCCGATCGCGGCGGCAAAACAGGAGACGCCGCCTACGGCCAGACCGATTCGCGGATCGGTCAGCGCGATGATGCCGCCGATGGCGGGGCCGCCGAACGGCGTCGTTCCCTGGAAGGCGACCTGCCAGAGCGAGATCACCCGCCCGCGCATGCTCGGCTCGGCGCTGAGCTGGATGGTGGAGTTGCCGATCGCGATGAACGAGACGCTTGCCCACCCCACGAACAGCAGCGCGGCGTAGGCGAGGCCCAGGAACGGCGCGAAGGCGCAGACCAGGATGGCCGCCCCGAAACCGGCCGAGGCGATGATCATCGGGCGCAGGCCGGTCCGTCCCCGGGCGGCGGTGAACAGGCCGCCGACGACCGCGCCGATCCCCATGGCCGCGGTCATGAAGCCGTACACTTCCGCGCCGCCGTGGAAGGACCGCTCGGCCAGGACGGGAAGCGAGACCGAGAACTCGTAGGCGAGCAGCCCGACGAGGGCCATCATCGCGAGCGGGATGGCGATGGTCGGAGTGCGCGCCGCGTACCGCAGCCCCTCCCGCAGCTGGCCGCCGGATCGCCCGGACGGCGGGCTCGGCCGCAGGGCGGACCGGTCCATGACCAGCAGGGAGGTGACGACGGCGGCGAAGCTCGCCGCGTTCAGCAGGAAGCAGACCCCGATGCCGACCGTGGCGATGAGGACGCCCCCGACGGCAGGGCCGACAGCGCGGGCGGCGTTCACCGTCACCGAGTTCAGCGTGATGGCATTGCGCAGCTCGTCCTGGCCGACCATCTCCCGGACGAAAGCCTGCCGGGCGGAATTCTCGAAGGCGTTATTCAGGCCGAGAACGACGGCCAGGACGCAGATCTCCCAGTAGCGGGCCGAGCCGGACACGACCAGCAGCCCGAGCACCAGGGCCTGGAACCCCATGGCGATCTGCAGCGCGATCATGAGCCGCCGCTTATCCACCCGGTCGGCGATAACGCCGCCGTACGGACCGAGGAGCAGAACGGGCACCGCCTGCAACGCTACGGTCAGGCCGAGGTCGGTACTTGAGTGGGTAAGGGTCAGCACGAGCCAGGACTGCGCCGTCATCTGCATCCAGGTGCCGACCATAGAGATCGACTGACCAGCGAAGTACAGGCGGTAATTCGGAACTTTCAGCGAAGAAAAGGTTTTACTCCAGAACCCTCCGGGTTTACTCTTCACGCTTCTACCTCACCGCCGCCAGCCGATTAGTTCGTTAGCGGAACAAACTATAGCTCACGGCTGTTCCCGCGCTCTCAGGTCACGTCCACCTCAGCGACCTGGCCGCTGGTCACCACGAGCCGGCGGGTAACCGACACTGACTCCAGCATCCTGCGGTCGTGCGTCACCAGGAGGAACGTCCCGGGGTACCCGTCCAGCGCCAACTCCAGCTGCTCGATGGCGGGCAGGTCGAGGTGGTTGGTCGGCTCGTCGAGGACGAGCAGGTTTACCCCGCGGGCCTGGAGCAGCGCGAGCGCGGCCCGGGTCCGCTCCCCGGGTGACAGCGACGAGGCCGAACGGACCACCTGGTCCGCTTTCAGGCCGAATTTGGCCAGCAGTGTCCTGGTCTCCTCCGGCGCCTGGCCGGGTACCCGCGCGGCGAACGCGTCGAGCAGCGGCACGGGACCCTCGAAGAGCGATCGCGCCTGGTCCACCTCGCCCACCGAGATCCCGGACCCGAGTGACGCGGAACCGGACGAGAGCGGCACCCGTTCGAGCAGCGCGCCGATCAGCGTGGACTTGCCCGCTCCGTTCGGCCCGGTGACAGCGACCCGGTCCGCCCAGTTCACCTGCAGGTTCACGGGTCCGAGGGTGAACCCGGCAAACGACACCACCGCGTCCCGCAACGTTGCGGCGACGGTTCCCGAGCGCGGGGCCGCCGCGATCGTCATCTGCAGTTCCCACTCCTTGCGGGGCTCGTCCACGGCCTCGAGCCGGTCCAGCATCCGCTCGGTGATCTTAATCTTGCTGGCCAGCTTCTCCGTCCGGTTGACCTGCGCCGAAAGCCGGTGCTTGTCCTTGTCCGGAGCCTTGGCCCGGGCCTGCCGTACGCCCCGGTCGGCCCAGCCGCTCTGCATCCGCATCCGGTCACCCAGGGCCGTCTTCTGGTCGGCGTACTTCTCGTAATCGTCCCGCGCGTGCTGCCGGGCGATCGCCCGCTCTTCCAGGTACGCGAGGTACCCGCCGCTGTACAGGCGCACCGACTGCTGCGCCAGGTCGAGTTCGAGCACCTGGTCCACCGTCCGTTCCAGGAAGGCCCGGTCGTGGCTGACGAGCACCGTCCCGGCTCGCAGCTTCACGACGAAGTCTTCCAGGATGGCCAGTCCCTGGATGTCCAGGTCGTTGGTCGGCTCGTCGAGCAGGAAGATGTCGTACCGCGACAGCAGCAGCGACGCGAGATTCGCCCGGGCCGCCTGCCCGCCGGACAGCGAGGTCATCGGCGCCTCCAGCCGCACGGCGAGCCCGAGCGAGGCAGCGACCTTCTCGGTCCGCTCCTCCAGGTCCGCCCCGCCCAGGTTCATCCACCGGTCGAACGCCAGAGCGTAAGCGTCGCCCGCCCCCGCCGCGTCCGCCTCCAAGTCAGCAGTCTCAAGCGCGGTCGTCGCCGCGTCGAGTTCAGCGGCGGCGCCGACGACCCCGGTCCGCCGCCCGATGAACGTGAGGACGCTCTCACCCGGCCGCCGCTCCGGTTCCTGCGGCAGGTACCC
>DASWUW010000452.1:0-1593 GCA_036406335.1 Trebonia sp. | reverse complement strand
CGGCTTCCTTGGCGCTGGACGGCACGTGGTACTCGAACGCCGCGGGCTTCACCGCCGCGCCTCCCCGGCCAGCTGGGCTTTCTCAGCCAGCGCCACGATCGTCGCCGGGGTGAGCGGGACCCGGGTGATCGTCACGCCGAGCGGCGCCAGCGCGTCGGCGACCGCGTTGACGACGGCGGGCGGGGCGCCGATGGCGCCGCCCTCGCCGACGCCTTTGTAACCGCCCGGGCCTGGCCCGGGAGCGGTCTCGACGTGCACGTACTCGATGACCGGGACGTCGGCGGCGGTTGGCAGCAGGTAGTCCATGAACGTGGTGGCGACCGGGTTGCCGTCGGCGTCGTAGGCCAGTTCCTCCAGCAGGGCGCCGCCGATGGACGCTGGCCCGGGCCCACGCCCGGTCCGGTGACCCGGTCGCCGTCGCCGCCTACCTCGGCCCGGGCGACGCCTTCGACAAGTCCCTGCTGGACTTCGCCGTCCGCTACGCCGACCAGAACGAGCGCGACTACGCCGAGTTCGCCGCCGCAGTCCGCTCCGGCCAGCTGACCGCCACGGAGGGTGTCTAGCAAGACCAGGCCAGCCTGAGCGCGGACCAGACCGGTCAGTAACATGCGTGAGATGGCAGACAGCTTCTTCGTCCCCCTCGGTGACGACCGGTGGCAGGCAACGGTGCACACGACCGGCCCCTGGGACGCCCGCTCCCAGCACGGGGGGCCGCCGAGCGCGCTGCTCGCCCGGGCTATGCAGCACTGCGAGCCCCGCGACGAGCTGATGATCGCCCGGTTTACCTGCGAGATCCTCCGCCCGATCCCGGTCGGCGAGACCACCGTGCAGGCTCGCCTGGTCCGCCCGGGCCGCAGCGTCGAACTGCTCGAGGCCGTCATGACCGCGGGCGGCCGCGAGGTCGCCCGGGCCAGCGCCTGGCGGATCCTGCGTACCGGCGGCGAACCGGTCGCCTCCCGTCTTCCCGTGCCCGCGGCACTGCCGGGCGGCCCGTCTGTGCCACCGCCGCCCGGCTGGGTCGACGGCTACCTGTCGGCCATCGAATGGCGCGCGGTCAGCGGCGGCTTCACCGTACCCGGGCCGACTACCGTCTGGACCCGGATGCGCTACCCGCTGGTGCCGGACGAGGAGCCGGCCCCGCTGGAGCGGGTGCTGATCGTGGCCGACAGCGGTAACGGCGCCTCCTGGGAACTAGACATCGCCCGCTGGCACTTCATCAACCCGGAACTAACCGTCCACCTCTTCCGCGAAGCCGCGGGCGAGTGGATCTGCCTGGACGCCCACACCGCCATCGCCCCAGGCGGCGTAGGCCTGGCCAGCTCCGTCCTCTCCGACCAGGCCGGCCCCGTCGGCACCGGCGCCCAGTCCCTGCTCATCGCCCCCCGCCCGGAAGCGGCCGCCCAGTAACCTGGCCGACGCCATTCGCCGTCGTTTAAGAAGCAGACGGGGGAATGGACCCGCATGACCCGCCGGGCCCGCTCGGCCATGTCGGTGGCGGAGTGCACCCCAGCGGACAGCTCAGCCAGGCTGACCGTGCTAACGAGGAGTTCAGCGGGGAGCTGATCTGCCGCTAGCCGTTCTAGGAAGATCAGA
>DASWUW010000451.1:0-1923 GCA_036406335.1 Trebonia sp. | reverse complement strand
CGAGGGGCTCCGGTTCGCCATCCGCGAGGGCGGCCGCACCGTCGGCGCCGGCGTCGTGACCAAAATCCTGAAGTAACGCTCGCGGGTATGACCTGAGCGGGGGGCGGTGCGCGAGCGGCGCTCGCGACCTGCCCCCCACTTCCCGCTATTCTGACCGCTGCCTTTCCGCTGAGAGCCGTTCCATGCCGCGCGACAAGATCATCCTCGGGTGCACCGAGTGTAAGAGCCGGAACTACTTCACCACGAAGAACAAGCGTCTCCACCCGGAGCGCGTCGAGTGGAAGAAGTACTGCCCCCGCTGCGACAAGCATCAGACCCACAAGGAAACGAAGTAACGATGGCGACGACCGACGTCGCGTCGCAGCCCGGGCGCACCCCGAACGGCACGCCGAAGGCGGGCGGCGGGCGCGCGCCTGTCGCACCGGTCGCGCCTGCTGGTCCGACCGGCGTCGCACGCGTGACGCAGTTCTACCAGGACGTGCTCGCCGAGATGAAGCGCGTCACCTGGCCGGCCCGTAAGGAACTGCAGGACGCGACCGTCCGGATCATCATCTTCGTCCTCTTCCTCGGCGCGCTCATCGCGCTGATGGACATCGCCCTGCAGTTCGTGCTCGTCCGCCTGCCGCAGATCCTGCTCGGCGGCGGCGCCGGCCGTTAGGCCGCCGCGCACCCGTTAGGCACTCCCGAACACGACCGATCCGCCGTGGACCACCGCTGGTACGCCATTCAGACGACGTCTGGACACGAGAACAAGGTCAAGTCGCTCCTGCAGCGCAAGATCGACGCGGATCAGCGCGCCCCCGAGGAGCGCCCGATCCGTCAGGCCCTCGTGCCCACGCAGGAGGCCATCGAGGTCAAGAACGGCAAGAAGGTCCCCGTCGAGCGCAAGATATATCCGGGGTACGTGCTCGTCGAGATGCTGATGAATCAGGACACCCTGCACGTCATCAACGGCATCCAGGGCGTCATCAAGATGGTCGGTCACGACAAGCTGCCGATGGCGCTCCGCCCCGAGGAGGTCAACCGCCTGCTCGGTATCGCCGAGGCCGAAGAGGCGGCGCCGAAGGAGGAGATCCCGTTCCTCATCGGCCAGGCCGTCCAGATCACCGAGGGCCCGTTCACGGATTTCTCAGGCACCGTCGAGGAAGTCGTGCCCGACAAGGGCAAGGTCCGCGTGAGCGTCTCGCTCTTCGGTCGCCCCACGTCGGTGGAGCTCGACTACCTGCAGCTGAAGGGTTACTGATCGACCCGTCGTCCTGAGCGCAGCGAAGGGTCTCGCTGGTCATCGCCGTTGGACATCCGACGGCACATCGAGATCCCTCGCTCGGCTTCGCCGGCTCGGGATGATGGGGTAGCAACGGGCCGCGAGGCCCGACGTCGGCCACCGCTCCGACGGTAATCCGAGCGGGAGTGTTAGGCACGGGGCGCGGCGATTTCCGCGGCGCCCCGGGTCCCACGCCAGGAGAGTTATGGCCAAAAAGATTACCGGGTTCGTCAAGCTGCAGATCCCGGCCGGCAAGGCGACGCCCGCCCCGCCGGTCGGCACCGCGCTCGGCCCCCAGGGGATCAACATCATGGCCTTCGTCAAGGAGTTCAACGCCCGGACGCAAGGCCAGGACACGATCCTCCCGGTGGAGGTCACGATCTACGGGGATAAGAGCTTCACGTTCATCCTCAAGACGCCCCCCACCGCCGTGCTCCTCAAGAAGGAGCTCGGTCTCGAAAAGGGATCGGGCGCGCCCAACAAGACCAAGGTCGGCTCGGTGACGCAGGCGCAGCTGCGCAAGATCGCCGAGATCAAGATGCCCGACCTCAACTGTGATAGCATCGAGAGCGCGGTCGCCATGGTGGCCGGCGCGGCACGCTCGATGGGCGTGACGGTGGCCGACTGATGAGCGCCCACGGCAAGAAGTACCGCGCCGC
>DASWUW010000450.1:0-1749 GCA_036406335.1 Trebonia sp. | reverse complement strand
GACGGCGGCCCGGTGGTCCGGCTGCCGTTCTCCTGGACTGGCATCGAGCTTAACCAGGCCGGCGCGGTCCAGGCCCGGGTGCGGATCAGCCCGGCGGGTGAGTTCGCCGTACAGGTCGATGTGGCCGGTTCCGATGGCGGGCTCATCGCCCGCGTGCACCGGCTAGCCGTGCGGCCGGTGGACCAGGCTCAGCTGGAGGCGGCTGGGCGCGCGGGCGCCAGGTCACTGTTCAGCGTGGGCTGGCGGCCGGTCGCGACGGGAGAGAGCGCCGGGCCTGCCACGATCGCGGTCCTGGGAGATAGTGCGGTCCCGGGGGATAGCGTCGCCGGGCCGGCCGAGCGGTACGCGGACCTGGCCGCCCTGGAGCGGGCGGTGGCTGGTGGCAGCCCGGTTCCCGAGGCCGTCCTGGCCGTGATCGGCGCCCCGGCGCCCGCCGGCGGTGACGCGGACGCGGCCGTGGGGGTGGCCGGGGAAACGCTGGGGCTGGTGCAGGGGTGGCTGTCCAGCGAGGCGCTGGCCGGGTGCACGCTGGTGGTGGCGACCCGGCGGGGTGTCGCGGTGGGTGACGAGGCGCCGGATGTGGCGGCGGCGGCGGCGTGGGGACTTGTGCGCAGCGCCCAGTCCGAGCATCCGGACCGGTTCGTGCTGGTGGATCTGGATGACAGCGCCGGCCCGGACTGGGCGGTGCTGGCCGCGTTGGCGGAGCCGCAGCTGGCGGTCCGCGGCGGGCAGCTGCTCGCACCGCGGCTAGAACGCGCCGAGATCACGGCGACGCCAGGCCAGGAGACCTGGCGACTCGAGACCGGTGCTGTCTTGATCACTGGTGGCACGGGGGGATTGGGTGCGCTGGTGGCGCGGCATCTGGCCGCAGGCGGAGCTCGGCATCTGGTGCTGGTCTCGCGCCGGGGCCTGAATGCTGAGGGTGCGGGGGAGCTGGCCGCGGAGCTGGAAGCGGGCGGCTGTCAGGTCCGGGTGGCTGCCTGTGATGTGGGTGACCGGGGTCAGCTGGCCGGCCTGCTCGGCTCCCTGGAGTACCCGCTCACCGCGGTGGTGCACGCGGCGGGGGTGCTGGATGACGGGGTGGTCAGCTCGCTGACCGGAGCGCAACTGGATCGGGTGATGCGGCCCAAGGCCGGCGGGGCGCTGCTGCTTGACGAGCTGACCGCCGGCCTGGACCTAGCTGGGTTCGTGCTGTTCTCCTCGGCCGCGGGGCTGATGGGCAGTCCGGGGCAGGGGAACTACGCCGCGGCCAATGCGGTCCTGGACGCCCTGGCTGCCCGCCGCCGGGCCGCGGGCCAGGCCGGGGTGTCGCTGGCCTGGGGACTGTGGGAGCAGGAAACGGGGATGACCGGCGTCTTGGACCAGGCCGACCTGGCCCGGCTGGCCCGGGCCGGAATCCGGCCGCTGCCCGCCAGTCAGGGGCTGGACCTGTTCGACGAGGCCCGGCTGGGTGACGGGGCCCTCATGGTCCCGGTCCGGCTGGACCTGGCCGCGCTGGCGGCCCGGGCCAGGGCCGGGACGCTGCCGTCCCTGCTGCGCGGCCTGGTCCGCTCCGCCGCCCGCCGCGCCGCGGCCTCCACGGGGTCGCTGGCCCAGCGGCTGGCCGCCGTGCCCGAGGCCGAACGGGAGCACCTCACCCTGAACCTGGTCCAGGCGCGGGTGGCCGCCGTGCTCGGCTACAGCTCCGGTGACGCGATCGACCCGGGCCGGGCGTTCAAGGACCTTGGCTTCGACTCCCTGGCCGCGGTC
>DASWUW010000449.1:0-16879 GCA_036406335.1 Trebonia sp. | reverse complement strand
TAGGCCGGGGCGGAGGCCTTGTCGAGGGCGGCGGTCTCGTCGTCGGTGAGCTCCAGGGTGGCCGACGCGAGCAGCGCCGGGAGCTGCTCCACGGTGCGCGCGCTGGCTAGCGGCGCGGCCACGCCGGGCCGGGTGCGCAGCCAGGCCAGGGCGACGGTGGCCGGCTCGACGCCGCGGCCGGCCGCGACCGAGTCGAGCGCGTCCAGCACCGCCAGGCCGGCCGGGGTCAGGTACTTGACCGCACTGGGCTGGCGGGCACCGCCCGCGTGGTCGGAGGCCGAGCGGTACTTGCCCGCCAGGAAACCGCTGGCCAGCGCGTAGTAGGGCAGCACGCCAAGCCCGGCCTCGGCCACGACGGGCGCTAGCGTGCTCTCGTAGGAGGCCCGCTCCACCAGGTTGTAGAGCGGCTGGAGGGCCACCGGGGGCGCGAAGCCCTCGGCCGCCGCCACCGTGAGCCACTCCCGCAGCCGGGGCGCGGTGTAGTTAGACAGCCCGACGTGCCGGATCTTCCCGGCCTGCTGCAGTTCGCGGAAGACCCCGGCGGCCTCGGCCACCGGTACGTTCGGGTCGTCGTAGTGGACGTAGTAGAGGTCGATGTACCCGGACCGCAGCCGGGCCAGGGAGGCGTCAGCCGCGGCGAGCACGTTGGCGCGGGACAGGCCACGGAACTGCGGGTGGCTGCTCACCTTGGTCGCGACGACGAACGAGTCCCGGTTGCCCCGTGCGGCCAGCCACTCGCCGATGATCGTCTCCGACTCACCGCCGGAGTGCCCGGGCACCCACGCGCTGTAGGCGTCGGCCGTGTCGACGAAATTGCCGCCGGCGTCGGCGAAGGCGTCGAGTACCGCGAACGACGTCTCCTTCCTGCGAACCGAATCTTCCTGTTCCACAGCCCCGTCATGCGGCCGCGCATTCCCGGGTCGGCGGCGAGCTGCCCGAGCGTGCTGGCGGCCGCGATGAGCCAGATCGACAGGCAGGCCGTGCCGTCACCTTGACGCAGCGGCGGCCGTGGATTCATATTTTCCGGAAGCGGATGTATTTCCGGGTCTGGTCTGCCCCTCCGGGCGGTAAAGAGGTAAGTCCCCCGGAACCTGCCCGTCGAGGAGCCGATATGGACGACGGTGATTATCCGGTCACCTGGCTGGTGGACGCGGCCGGCCGTGGTGACGAGCAGGCCTGGAACGAAATCGTGGACCGCTACACTCCGCTGCTGGCCAGCGTGGTCGGCCGGTTCCGGCTGACCACGGCGGAGGCCCAGGACGTCGCCCAGACCGTTTGGCTGCGCCTGGTCGAGCATCTCGCCTCCCTGCGCGAGCCGCGGGCGCTGCCCATGTGGATCATTACCACCGGGAGGCGGGAGTGCCTGCGCTGGGTGTCCGATCAGCGGCGGGTGGTCCCGCTCGACCCGCGCGACCCGTCCTGGCCGGCGACCTCGGCCGAGGGGGCCGAACCCGAGGCGGACCTGGTCCGGGCCGAACGGCACCAGGCGCTGCTGGCCGGGCTGGCCGAGCTGCCGTCCCGCCAGCGTGACCTCCTGTTGCTGCTCATGACCGATCCGCCGCCGTCCTACGAGGCCATCAGCGACCGCACCGGGATCGCCGTCGGCGGTATCGGGCCCACCCGGGCCCGGGCCCTGGCCCGGCTGCGGCAGACCAGCGCGGTCACCCGGTACCTGGCCGACTTCGCGGTCCTGCCGGCGGTACCCGGCGGCCCGCCCCCGGCCGCGGACCGAGCAGGAGAGAGGTGACTACGATGACGCAGCACAGCTGGGACGACGACCGCCGTCTGCTCGACGACCTGGCCGGCGCGCTTCGCGCCACGGAGCCGCTGGCCGGTGTCATCGCGGAGTTCGGCAAGGGCGCCTACGCCTGGCAGACGGTTGACCGTGACCTGCTCCGCGCGTCGCTGAGCTTCGACTCGGCCCTGGAACCAGCCGTAGAGCAGCGGTCGGATTCCGCTGACGCGCGGGTGCTGACGTTTACCGCGTCGCCCTTGTCGCTGGAACTCGAGATTATGCCGGACCAGGTGGCAGGCCAGATTGTCCCGCCCGGGACAGGAGAGATCCGGGTGGAAACCGCGGACGGGGTGACGTTCCAAGTCGAGGCGGACGAGGCCGGCTTCTTCGTCCTGCCGGGCGTGCCGCACGGCACCGTCCGGCTGCGCTGCGACACCGCGGCGGCGCGGCTGGTCACCGACTGGATAAGACTGTGAGTCCGGCCTGCGGGGGCCCGGACTCACGCTCCCAGTGCGATGAACGAGCGGGCGGTAGAGCGGACCACGGAGTCGGGTCCGGCCGCGTGCCGGGCGAACGTAAGCGCCTCGCCCAGCCGGGAACCGTCGCGCAGCTGCTGGTGCAGCGTGAGCATGAACGGGACGGTAGCGGGGTCGCTGACCGGGACCACGCTGGCCACCACCCCGGCCGTGCCCAGCGCGATCAGCGCGCTGGTCAGGCCGAGCAGCTCGTCGGCGCCGACCGGCGTGCCGAGAGCCAGGCCGCAGCTGGACAGCACGACCCGGTGCGGCGCGCGCCGCAGCCGCTCCAGGTCGTAAACGGTCAGCGGCCCGTCGGCCAGCTCGATGGCGGAGAACAGCGGGCTGTCGGCCCGGAAGGTGCCGTGCGCCGCCACGTGGACCAGCCAGGCTCCGTCCATGGCGGCCATCACCCGCTCGGTCACCGCGTCCTCGCCGGTGAGGACGGTGGCGTCGGGGTACTGCGCGACCAGGCGGCGCACCTCGGAGTCACCGGTAGACAACCGGGGACCGCCGATCAGGACGACCCGGGACTCGGCCGGCCCGGTGGCCCGGTAGGCCCGCAGCCACGCGGAGGCGGACGGCGCCACGGTGGTAGGCCGCTGCTGCAGGGACGGGAGCAACCCCCAGGGAACCGCGTGCAGTCTCCCGGGCGGGACCATCACCACCGGTCCGCCGCGCAGCAGCCGCACCGAGTCGCCGAGCAGGCGCGTCTCCAGGCGCCGGCCGATCTCGTCCAGGTCGAGCCGTTCGGCGCCCCGGCGAGATCCTTCCCGCCGGAGCGCGAACAGTGCGTGCGACAGCGCCCGGGACGCCTCCGCGACCGGGCCGACGCGTACCAGGTGCAGCCGTCTTCCGGCGGCCACCACCGCCTGCAGCTCTCCGTCGAGGGAGGTCAGCTGGATCAGGTCACGGTCACCCAGCTGCTCGAGCAGGTCGCCGGGAGCGAAGCGCTCGTCCCCGGTAGCCGCCCCCGCCGGGGCCCGCAGCGCCCGGTCGCGCACGGCGTTCTCCAGCCGGCGGCGTTCTCGCAGCAGCGCCGGGGCCGCGCTGGGGCCGCCCGCCGCGCTGTTGACCCGGGCGACGACATTACGCAGGGCGGCCAGGTCGGCGACGAGAGCACTGTCGGCGACCGGGCGTACCGGGGTAATCCGCAGTACGGTGGCGCGTCCCCGCTCACTCCAGCGCAGGAACAGCCGGGGATCACGGCGTCGCCGGGCGTGCCGCAGGGCCATGGACGCCAACTCGGCGCCCTGGGCGGTGGCCAGCGTGCGCAGCTCGGTGGCCCCGAGCGTGCGCAGGTGGAGGTCGAGCAGGGCCAGGCCGCGGTCGCAGGCAGCCAGCATGGCCTGCCAGCGTCCTTCCGCCTCGCACCAGATCGCCTGAGCCAGCCAGCCGGAGCAGCGGGTACGCGGCGCCCCCCGGCTCCGGGCGGCCGCGGCCGCCCGGAGGTAGCGCCCGGCCCGCCCGGGCTGTCCCCGGGCGATCGCCAGCCGGCCGGCCAGCAGGTACGCGTCCACCGCCAGCGTCGCATCCACCTCGTTGATCCGGGCCGCCACCCGCTGGGCCGACCGCGCCACGGCGGGCGAGTGGTCGCCCTGCGCGAACCGGCACTGCAGCAAGACCAGTTCGGCCCGGGCGGCCCACCACGGGCGCTGCTGACCGCGGAACAGCCGCAGCGCCTCGGCGCTGCGGTGCCGGGCCAGGTCGAGGTCCCTGGCCGCGGTCGCCGCCAGCGCGCAGGAGTACAGCAGCTCAGCCCGCCGGGCGGCCGAGCCGCCGTCCCGCTCGATCCGGGCCGCCGCGGCCTCCGCCATGCGCACCGCGTCCGCCGCCAGCCCGGCGGCGAGCAGGACGGTGCACTGGTTGACTGCCACCTCGGGCTCGAACACACCGAGCTGTTCGAACAGCCGCCGGGCCTGGTCGAGGTGGGCCAGGGCGACGGGAAGATCGCCGCTGGCGTGCGCGGCGGCTCCGCGTTCCCCGCGCGCGTTCGCGTACTCCAGGTCCTGTCCGCTGGCGGCGTACAGGGTTTCCGCCCGGGCGTAGTCACGGTCGGCTCGCTCAGTGCGGCCCAGTGCGGCGTAGGCCGTCGCCCGGTGGTGCAGGGCGCGCGCTTCCCACACCTGGCTGCCTGTCCCGGACAGCAGGTCGACGGCCTCCTGGGCATCGCGCAGGGCCTCTGCGGGCCGGCCGAGAACCCAGTAGGCGTAGGAGCGGCGGATCAGCAGCCGCCCCGCTTCCGTCCCGTGGCTGCCGCGCAGCACCTCGTCCAGGATGACCAGGCTGCGCCGGGTCTGCCCGGCCAGCAGCAGCGCGACGCTAAGACTGGCCAGGACGTCGGTCTCGCGGGCGGCGTCGCCCGCCTGGCGGGCCAGTCGGCGGGCCTGCCGCAGTTCGCCGACGGCTTCGTCGATGTCACCGAAGTGCCGCAGAACCACGCCGATGACCTGGTGGGCGACCGCGGCCTGGGCCGCGGTCGGCTGCCGGGTAAGCGCGCCGCGGGCGACGGCGAGGGCCTCGGCCGGCCGCGACAGTGCCCGCGCCAGCAATTCGTCCGGGTTCCACGTCACCGCCGCGTCCCCCGTGCTCGGTGACATCAGCCAATCGTAGTGACCGGGCCGGCATTCAGTCGAGAAAACTAACGCGCTAAAGGAGACAGACATGCCTGCGGACCCCCGTCTGGTCGCTCAGATACGGCTCATCCTGGAAACGCACGAAGACGCGGCGGTTTTTCCGCCGGACTGGGAGGAGACCGGCGAGGTAGATTACCTGTACCGCAAAGAGGTGATTCACAGTAGTAGCGAAGACGTGCCGCGCGTCCTCGAATCGCTCGGCCGGGATTTTCCCTCGCCCGCAGGATCAGGCCGGCCAGCTCCGTCGCCCGGAGAAGCCGCGGGGCCGGCCCGCTTTACCCACCGGTCCGTCTCGCCTGGGGTCACCCAGATCTCCCTGTCTCACCCGGACTTCCCCGAGCCCCCGGCCGTGCCCCGGGTGCTCGAAGCCCTCGACTCCGTTCTGGGCCCGGGCGTGGCCACGCCGGATCACCTGATGTACGTGTGCCCGTATCCGTGCCCCGCGACCGAGCCGGGCGAGCTCTCGCCGGGCACGGTGAGCCCGTTCCCGTCCCCCGGCAGCCGCCGTCCCGGCTCCGGCGCGGTGCTGCCGGGAGGCGACGGAGCGGGCGTGTCGGTCATCATCGCGGACACCGGCCTGCTTCCTGGTGCCAGCGCGGACCATTCCTGGCTCGCCGGGGTGACCGGCACTCCCGAGGATCCCTACGACCCCGTCACCCGTTACATACGCACCTACGCCGGGCACGGGACGTTCGTAGCCGGCTGCGTGCGCTCCGTTGCGCCGAAGGCGCAGGTATTCGTGGAGAAAATATTCGACACCGGGGCGGAGAGTTTCGAGTCCGACCTGTATCCGGCTCTGGAGGCGGCCCTCGACCGCCACCCGGACGCCCGCGTCATCGTGCTCACCTTCACCACCGCGTCACGCGGCGACCGGCCGCTCAAGACATTCGAGGAGTTCTACGCGAGGCGCCTGGCAGGACCGGATGTCGTCGTGCTCGCCCCCGCGGGCAACGACGGCAAATCGCGCCCGATGTGGCCGGCCGCCTCCCCGGGGGTCATCTCGGTTGGCGCCTTGTCGGCTAGCTGGCAGGAACGGGCGCACTTCAGCAACCACGGCGACTGGGTGAAGGTCTACACGCCGGGCGAGAAGCTGGTCAACGCCTTCGCCAGCGGCACCTACGTATGCAGCGAGCCGCCGCAGGGAGCGCGACGTCATTTCTACGGCCTGGCCGAGTGGAGCGGGACGTCATTTTCCACCCCGCTCATGGCCGGGTTGATCGCCGCCCGGATGTCGGCCACCGGAGAGACCGGTCAGCAGGCGGCCCGCGCGCTGCTCCAGCTGGCCGGCGAACAGACGGTCGACGGCATCGGCCCGGTGCTCTACCCGGGACAGGAACTCGTTCCGGACCCCGCCCCGGCCGTCCCCTGACGGCGGCTTAGCCGCCGAGCACGACCGTGCGGTTGCCGTTGAGCAGCACCCGGTGCTCGGCGTGCCAGGTGACCGCGCGCGCCAGCACCTGGGCTTCCACGTCCCGGCCGGCCTCGACCAGCCGCTCCGCGGAGTACGAATGGTCCACCCGCAGCAGGCCCTGCTCGATGATCGGGCCTTCGTCCAGGTCCGGCGTGACGTAGTGCGCCGTCGCCCCGACCAGCTTGACTCCCTTGGAGTAGGCCTGGTGGTAGGGCTTGGCCCCCTTGAAGGACGGCAGGAAGGAATGGTGGATGTTGATCATCCGGCCCTCCACCCGCTTGCAGACCTCGGAGGAGATGATCTGCATGTAGCGGGCCAGCACCACCAGCTCGGTGCCGGTCTCGTCGATGACCGACAGCAGGCTGGCCTCAGCCGCGGGCTTGGTGTCCGCGGTCACCGGGATGTAGTGGAACGGAAGCTGGTAGGACTCGGTGAGGCTGCGGAACACCTCGTGGTTGGAGACCACGCCGACGATGTCGACCGGCAGGGAGCCGGACGACCAGCGGAAGAGCAGGTCGTTCAGGCAGTGCCCGAGCTGGGAGACCATGAGCAGCGTCTTGACCCGCTCCGTCTTGGCGTGCAGGTGCCAGCCCATCTGGAAGGACTCGGCGACCCAGGTGAAGTCACGCTCGAGCTCGGCTACCGACCGGCCCGGCTGCGGCACCTTGAAGTAGACCCGCATGAAGAACAGGCCGCCGTCGGCGTCGGGTTCGCCGTACTGCTGGCTGTCGATGATGTTCGCGGAGTGCTGCACCAGGAAACTCGATACCGCGTACACGATGCCGGGCTTGTCCGGACAGGACAGCGTCAGGACGAACTCAAGACTTTCGGTTTGCGACTTGCTCATGCCCTCACCATACATCGGCCTCTGAACTCGGATTTAGGCCCACAAAGGCAGCATTATCGCAGTTTGTGGCTAGCCCCAAAGGGGGCGTCTGCGATCAGTCGCCGGGCGCAGGTGGCAGCGCCCGGGGGATAATCGCGGAGTGCGGTTCTTCCGGGTAAAGGTGGTGCGGACGCTGCCGCATCCGGCGCGCGGATTCACCCAGGGCCTGCTGGCCGAGGGGGAGACGGTCTGGGAGTCGGGCGGCCAGTACGGGATGTCAGTGCTGCGGCGGTACCAGCTGGGCGCGGCGGAGGTCACCGCGCAGTCCGGGCTGCCGCCTGACCTGTACGCCGAGGGAATCTGCCGGGTGGGCGGCAGCATCTGGCAGCTCACCTGGAAAGAGCGGGTCGCGCTGCGCTGGGACGCCGCGACCCTCCAGGTCGCGGAGCGAGTCCGGTTCAACCGGGAGGGCTGGGGCATCTGCGCGGTGCCGCCACCCGGGCCGGCTGTATCCACAGGGGTAGTGCCCACAGCACCGGTGGACAACTTCCCGGTGGACAACGAGGCTGTGGATAGCGCTCCGACCAGCCCGCTTCTTGTGGATAAGCTGAGGAAAACCGGCCCGCGCCCGGTGGATATCCCGGTGGGCGAGGTAGTGACCAGCGACGGAAGCAGTGAGCTGGTACGGCGTGACCCGGTAACGCTCGAGCCGCGGGCCGTCGTCCACGTGCGCTGCGGGGACCAGCGGGTGCGCTGGCTGAACGATCTCACCTGGGCGGACGGCCTGGTCTGGGCGAACGTTCTCGGCACCACCTGCCTGGCCGGGATCGACCTGGGTACCGGAGAGGTCACCGACGTGGCCGACGCCCGGGCGGCCGGGGAGCGGCACGCCCACCCGCAAATGCTCATGAACGGGATCGCCGCGCTCGGTCCGGGCGAGTTCCTGCTCACCGGCAAGGGCTGGCGCTCAGTCCGGCACGTCCGGCTCACGCCGGACCGGGACCGGGGCCAGCTGGAGCGGCTGCTGGCCGGGCCAAGGGCGCTGATGGCCCGGATGTGAGCACCGGGCGAAGCGGCCGGGCGGCGTTGTACCCGCCGTCGGCCAGCCCGGCGCCTCGTTCGAAGACGTTCCACGCTCCGAACTCACCGGACAGCAGCCAGGACACTCCGGCGGCGGTGAAGTACAGCGGCAGCATGGCCAGGCCGCCGCACCAGGCGAACTGGGTGCAGTGCCTGGCCTCGTGCCGGAACAGGGCGGTGTCGCAGTCCAGTCCGGCCTGGCGGGTGATGATCACGTTTCCCAGCGTGAACGCGGGTGCGGACGGCACCGGCAGCCGGTAGCCCGCGCCCACCAGCAGCCCGCCGGGAAAGCGGGCGAGGCGGGCGCGGCCGGCCCGGGAAACGGCGAGTCCGGCTAGCGTCGACCCGTTGACCAGGTTGACCGCCAGCCGGACTCGGTGTTCCAGGCGCACTGTGTCAGTGCCCGCCGTTAGTGCTCGTCGCCGGAATCGTCCGGGGCCCCGTACCCGGGCGGGTCGTAGGTCGGGGCGCCGAACGGGCCGCTCCCGTTGCCGTTGCCGTTGGTGCCGTAGGACTCGCTGAGGAGGCCGCTGGAGCCGAAACCGTCGGCGAGGGCATACGCGGGCTGGGCGGTCGGCAGCTGGATCTCGGGCTGGTTGTGCTCCTGGTGGGCCCGCTTGGCGGCCAGGTGGTACTCGCGCAGCCGGCCGATGAAGGCGTCGTCCTGGTAGGCAGCACCGTCTACCAGCGGACCGCGGCCGCCTTCCATGACCGCCGCGACGTCCTCGCCGCTGAGCGTCTTGTGCGTCTCGAGTGCGTGCGCGAGCGCCAGCACGTGCCGCTCGTTGTCCCGCAGGATCTCCTCCGCCCGTACCAGCAGGGTGGACAGGTTGTCCTCGATCCGGTCCGCCAGCCGGCCGAACGGGTCCGGGCCGCGGGGTTCTCCGCCGGCCGCCGCCGCGGCGCGCTGGCTGCCGCCAGGCGTGCCGGCCTCGAGGCGGCGGGAGGAGGCGGCGGAGGACACCGTCTTGCCCATGCCCCAGTACCCCTCCATGAAGGAGGCGACGGTGGTGGCGGAGTCCAGGTCGCCGGAGACGCCGGACGAGCTGTCGCTGTCGAAGAACATCCGCTCGCCCGCCAGTGAGGCCAGCGCGACCAGGATGTCCGACTCGTACTCGCTGCGCCAGCGGGTGAACTGGTCCTCCGGCTTGATCGACGACACCATGCCGAGGTAGTCGCTGCCCTTCTCGATCGTGGCGATGTCGATCTCCATGTGCTGCCGGGTCCGCCAGGCGACCAGGGCGTGGCACGCCTCGTGGATCGCGACCGCGTGCCGCTCCCGCTCGATGTACTCGACGTCCTCGGGCGGCCCGAGCTCCTTGAGCTGCTTGGCCTTGATCACGTCCTGGTAGGTGATCACGTCCCGGCCGTTCCTGATCGCGATGATCAGCGCCTCGTTGACCGTGTCCTTGATCGTGGCGCCGGTCGCGTACGGGGTGATCGTGGCCAGCTTGTCCATCTGCTCGGGGGTCAGCTCGTGCGCGACCTTGGCGAAATACCCCTCGTAGGTGCGGATGCGGCCCGGCTTGGACGGGTACCCGACCCGGTAGCTGCGGTCGATGCGGCCGGGCCGCAGCAGCGCCTCGTCCAGCGCGGTCGGCATGTTGGTGGCCATCATGACCAGGATGCGGTAGTGCGGCGGGGGCTTCGGCCGCATGCCGAGCGCCCGCCGAACCACCCGGTTGAGGAAGCCGCGCGGCTTCTTCAGCCCGGACAGCTCGGTCAGCAGGGCCTGCAGCGTGCCCATGCCGCCGCCGCCCCCGCCGTTCATCATGCCGCCCACCATCTGCTTGTTCCGCCCGGTGGCGGGTTCGTCCGGGTCGGTGGCGAACTGCGTGCTCAGCGCGTCGCGGGCGATCCGCTGCTGGCTGTCGGACGACAGGTAGGAGAAACCGTGGCAGCCGGCCGTCGCGAACGGCCCGCTCTCGAATGGCAGCGAACCGACGTTGCCGCCGCCGGGCGCGCCGCCCATGGCCATGCCGCGGTTGCCCAGCGAGTCGGCCTCGTCGAAAAAGACGATCACGCCGCCGTAGCGCAGGGACAGCTTGCGCAGCTTGCGGAACAGGCTCTTGACCTTGAGCACGCCGACGCCCATGAACATGTTGATGAACGCGCCCGGGTCGACGAACACGTACGGCCGGCCGGTCTCGCCCGCGACCGCCTCGGCCATCAGCGTCTTGCCGGTGCCGGGCGGGCCCCAGAGCAGGATGCCGCCGGGTACGTAACCGCCCTTGTCTTCCACCAGCTCGGGGTGCTCGAGGAAGATGATGTTCTCTTTGATCCGCTCGAGCACGTGGTCCTGGCCCCACACGTCGGAAAACCTGGTCTTGATGTCGTCCGGGTAGTAGACGTCGACGCCGCCCCGGGACAGGAAGAAGAAGATCAGCCCGAACTGGGCCACCACGAAGAACAGGGTGAAAACGATCTGAATCACGAACGGCAGTGAGTGCCACAGCAGCTGCGGGATGCGCAGCAGCGCCAGCAGCGGCGTGGTGTGGATGATCTTGCCGGTGATGATGGCGATGACCGCGATGATGATGATCCAGCTGATCACCCGGCTGATCCGGAACTTGGTCCAGGCCGAGATCTTGCGGTCGCTGAACGAGGCCCAGCCGCCCCAGACCCGCCGGACCCAGAACTGGTTGTAGCCCGCGGAGTGCTCGCTGACGAAGAAGTGCAGCTGGTGGATCAGCTCGAGCCCGATGAGGATGAAGACCCACCAGCCGATGCGCGTTTCGATCCGGCAGGCGTCGGCAAACCCGACGAGCGGGTTGTTGGACATCAGCGACCAGACGAGCAGCAGCCAGATCAGCACGAGCAGCAGCAGCCACTTGAACCGGTCCCAGAGGGAGATCTTGCGGCGCGTCAGCACGTCTTCGTCCCGCGGGCGTCCGCCCTCATAGGCGAGTCCGTACTCGGGCCGGACAGCGGCCTTCTTCATGTCGGGCTCCCGATAGTAAATGAGGACATGACGGTGTCTATGTTGGTCTCGTTCTGCGAGTAGCAGCTGTTGGTGCAGTGCACCATGAGGAAGTAAACGACGTTCTGGTCGGCGTTGGTCAGCACGACCTCGTCGAAGGTATTCGCGGTCCCGCCGCCGGGGAACGTGTACTGGAAGGTCTCCCGGACGCCGTGCACGCCCGCCGTGCCGGTAATCGTCTGGTCCCGCAGCTGCTTGAAGTTGGTTAGCGGGAAGCCGCTGGCCGCGTCCTGCTGACGGGAAGTGGAGGTCACCGGCAGCATGAAGTCGCGTAGCACATTGTAGGACAGCTCGTTGCTCACCGTGGGCGACAGCGAGCCGACCTCCGCGAACACGAAGGGTTTGTTCAGGGCGCCGGCCAGGAAATTGCTTCCCGTCGGCGCGGTGCCCGCGTCGAACGCGGTCGACCAGATGCCGGAGCTGGAGCCGCCGGCCGCCTTGAGCGCCGAATCCAGGTCCTGCTGGGAAATCTGGTGCCACTGCGACGGCACCTTGTAATACGCCTGCGCCGAGGAGTCCGCCACGTAGTTGTAAGCGGGAGCGCTGCAAGCGCTCAGTCCAACCGTCACGAGCGCACCCGTGAAGAGGGTCAACGCCCCGATGAGGCCCCGTCGCGAGCGGAAGGCCCATTTCGTCAAAGGGTTGACCTCCACGTTTTGTGTTCTCCTGCCAAGTATGCCGTTCCGTATCGATTTGGTAAAGGCGGTCACGGCACGGAACGGACGCGGCCAACCGTCCAAGCGGCCATGATCGTCACCGCGCCGGCGAGCGCGAAGAGTGCCGGGTAGCTGTTCATCAGCCCGAGTACTACCCCGGCAGCCAGCGGAGCCACCACCAGTGGAGCGTTGTAGGCCATGTTGATAATCCCGACATCCTTGCCCCGGTCCACCGCCGCCGGAAGTACCTGAGTCAGCAGGGCGGGCGCGGCCGCCCAGTAGGTGCCGAACCCCGCGCCGAGCAACGGCGCCGCGACCAGGGCCATGCCGAAGGTGGGGGACACGGCCAGCAGGGCGGCCGCTACCGCCATCACCACCGCCGAGCCGACGATGAACGGCTTGCGTCGGCCCGAGCGGTCTGACAGCGCCCCCAGCAGCAGCCCGGCCGCGAGCAAGGCGACCGCGTAGAGCGCCATCAGGATCAGCAGCCCGGTCTGCGGGTCGTGGTAGTGAGCGCTCCGGGCCAGGAAGTAGAGCAGGTACAACGTGCCCAGGTCGTTCCCCAGGTTGACGAGGAAGTGCGTCACCCAGCCCCAGGCGAAGTCGGGGTAGGAGCGCGGTGACACCCACAGCCGCCGCAGCGCCGCGCCCAGCGGGTTTCCCGGCCTGAACCCGGCCGGCAGCGGCTCGTCCGGCGTCCGCCGGGTGAACACGGCCGCCAGGCCGACCACGAGCACCGCGCAGGCCGCGTAGCCCGCCGTCAGCCGGGTGATGATCACGGTCACCAGCAGCGCGCCGAGCACGGTGCCGAGCATCTGGCTGATGCCGATCAGCGCCCCCAGTGCGCCGCGCTGGCTCACCGGCACCCGGTCGGGCAGCGCCGCGGTGAGCGTGGCCAGCATCCCGCCGAGACCGAGTTCGGCGATGAACCAGCCCGCCGCCATCACCCAGATAGCGGGTGCGGCGGCCACCACCGCCAGGCCGGCCGCGGCCAGCAGCGCGCAGCCGAGCGTCCACGGGTGGCGCCGGCCGCGGCGCGAGGCCGTCCGGTCGGACAGGGTACCGACCACCGGGTTGGCGATCAGCCCGGCGATGGCCCCCACTCCCATGACCACCGACAGCAGCACCGCGTCGGCTCCGCTGGGCACGGCGTTGCTCTTGACCACGTGTTCGTGCAGCGACTGCACCTGCTCGGGTAGCAGCACCTGCAGCGGTGCGTAAACGGCCAGCCAGAGCCCGATGTTGGCCAGGAACAGCAGCGAAACCCAGCCCGCGGCGACCGGCACCGCCGGCTCCGCCAGGGCGGCGGGGACCGTTTCCCCGGGGGAATGCTGCCGGGCGGCCGCGATGGCGTCATCCATCGTTGCCTCCCGGGCTGGTCCTGCGGTGCGATCCGCGGCGTCCGGAGAACCGTCTCATCCGAAGCTCCGAATTGGCTGAAGGTTTACCGGGAAATTCTCATCCCGCTCTGAGTGTCAGCATACGTAACCGGAGAACGGTCAGCCGAAGCACTGGCCTTCGCCGCGGTAGGTGGGAACGCTGGTGACACCGGGCTCAGCGGGGTCGACGAGGTAGTAAGCGGTCAGCCGTTCGGCCAGCTCGCCGCCCTTGGCATGCCGAAGCCAGACCCGGTCGCCGATGCCGAGCCCGTCCGCTGCCGCGCCGGCCACCGGAGTCTGCACCTCACCCGCGCCCTCGACCCGGGTCAGCCGCAGTCCGGCCGGGCGGAACGGCCGCGGCAGCCGGTCCGGCGTCCCGGTTCCGGACGCGACGTAACCGCCGCTGTACAGGGTGGCTATCCCGGGCCCGGGACGCCGCACCACGGGCAGGGCGTACTGCAAGGCCGGCCGGGGGCGGAAGCTGCGGTAGGCATCGAACAGCGTGGGCCCGACCAGTCCGGAGCCCGCGGCCAGCTCGGTGACCGACTTGTCGGCCGCGGTGGACTCCAGCGAGCCGGTACCGCCGCCGTTGACGAATTCCAGCGGCGCCAGCGCGCGGATCCGCCGCACCGCCTCCGCGCGGCGCTCGTGCAGCTCAGCCGCCGAACGGGCCTGCATCGCGCGCACCATGCGGGCGCGCACCGGGCGGCCGGGAGGCGCGTCGCCCAGCCCGGCGATCTGCCCCTCGTAACCGAGCACGCCCACCAGTGAGAACCCGGGCCGCCGGAGTACCGTCTGGGCGAACAGCGCCGCCTCCGCCGGGGTCCGCAGGGGCGACCGCCAGGTGCCGATCTGCACCACCGGGCCGTAGGGCGGGAGCGGCCGCCAGGACATGTCCAGGTCCAGGCAGACGCGGACCTGCGGGTGCCCGGCCCCGAGCGTCGCGTCGATGAAGTCCAGGTGGGCGGCCGAGTCGACCGTCACCGTAACCTGGCGGCGGGCGGTGTCGTCGGCGGCCAGGGCCCGCAGCGACGCCCGGTCCGCGGTCGGGTAGGCGACGAGCAGGTCGTCGGTGGTGCCGCAGGCCCGCAGCCAGAGCGCCTCGGCCAGCGAGTAGGACATGACGCCCCGGTATCCTGGACGGGCCAGGACGCGCTCGACCAGGTGCCGGCAGCGCAGCGACTTGCTCACCACCCGGATGGGCACCCCGCCGGCCCGTCGCACCAGGTCATCCGCGTTGGCGTCAAACGCGGCCAGGTCGGCGACGGCGAACGGCGGGTCCAGGTGGGCGGTCGCCCGCTCGAACTGGTCCTGGCCCTGGACGGGTATCGACGTGATGCCTGGCATGGCGAAAACACTAACCCGCGCTGGCGCGGAAGCGCTTGGCCGGAGAAAAAATCGGGACAATTAACCAATGACGTGGCAGAACTGGGCAGGAACGGCCAGCGCGGACCCGGCGCGACGGTACTGGCCGCGGAGCGCGGAAGAGATCGCGGACGCCGTCACCGCGGCCGCGAAGGACGGCCTGACCGTGCGGGCGCTCGGCAGCGGGCACTCGTTCACCCCGGCCGCGGCGACCTCCGGGGCCGCGCTCGACCTGTCCGGCTGGACCGGCATCGTCGCCGCCGACCTGGACTCCGGGCTGGTCACCGTCCGGTCAGGGACCACCATCAGGGAACTGAACGCCGCGCTGGACGCACTCGGCCTGGCGCTGGCCAACCTCGGTGACATCGACGCGCAGACCGTATCCGGAGCCATCTCCACCGGGACGCACGGCACCGGCGCGGCCCTCGGCGGCATCGCGACCCAGGTCACCGGGCTCGAGCTGGTGCAGGCGGACGGCGCCGTCGTCCGCTGCTCGGCGGACCGGCAGCCCGCTCTGTTCCGCGCGGCCCAGGTATCCCTCGGCGCGCTTGGCGTCCTCGCGACGGTGACCCTGCAGTGCGTCCCGGCCTTCTCCCTGGCCGCCGACGAACGGCCGATGCCGCTGGAGGAGGTACTCGCCCGGTTCGGCGAGTTCGCCGCGGACAACCACCACTTCGAGTTCTACTGGTTCCCCTACGGCCGGAACGCCCTGGTCAAGCGGAACAACAGAATCTCCGGGGCGGATAGCCCGGCGGCCATGCCGAGCTGGCGCCGCTTCCTCGAGTACGAGGTGATGGAGAACGCCGCGTTCGGCGCGCTGTGCCGGGCCGGCCGCACGGTTCCCGCGACGATCAGGCCGCTGAACCGGCTGGCCGCGGCCACCTTGTCCCGGCGCTCCTACTCCGCGCCCTCGCACCAGGTCTTCGTCACGCCGCGCCGGGTGCGGTTCGTGGAATCGGAGTACGCCGTTCCCCGGGAGACCCTGCTCGACGTGCTGTCCGAGCTGCGAGCCGGTGTCGCCCGGCTCGCTACCCCGGTCATGTTCCCGGTTGAGGTCCGGGTGGCGGCCGCCGACGACATCTGGCTGTCGACCGCCTACGAGCGGGACTCGGCCTACGTGGCGGTCCACCAGTACGTCGGGCTGCCCTACGAGGCGTACTTCCGGCTGTTCGAGTCGATCGCCACCGCGGCCGGCGGACGGCCCCACTGGGGCAAGATGCACACCCGCGACGCCGCCTACCTCGGCCGGGTGTATCCGCGTTTCGCCGACTTCCTGCGGATCCGGGACGAGACGGACCCGGCCCGCCGGTTCGCCAACCCGTACCTGGACCAGGTCTTCGGCCGCTGACCCGCTGATCCGTTGAGCCAATCATGACCGCATTACGTATCTGAAGGAAAGCGGTTAGTTACCGTTCGGCGCGGACATGGCGGTGATACCGGTGGCAAGTGACGGGCTTGGGCGCGGCGGCTGGGGGATGACCCTCCGGGGGGTGCCGGCCTACCTCATCGGGGAGATTCCGCGGCGGGACGACGGTTTCGCCGAGGCCGGGACGGCGCGGCGGGATCCGGATCCCGGGCGCGCGGCCCGGACGGCGGCGCTGGCGGCGGCTTATCACTCCGGGGTGGCCGGCGCGGGAACCGCGGCGGGCGGTGCGGGGCGGCCGGTCGCGTTCGGGTGGGTGCGGCTGGCCGCGGGCGGGCCGGTCCGGGTTGTCGCCGCGGGAGACGCGCTGGTGGGCAGCCCCGGTGCGGCCGGTTCGGGGGACGTGCTGCTGTCGCTGCCGGCCGGGGCGCGGGCCCGGGGGCTGGCCGACGGGGAACTCGGCCGGCTGGTCGCGGGGATCGCCTGCTGGCGGATGGTGGCCGGGATCAGCGACGGGCTGCTGACCGCGGACGGCCAGACCGAGCGGGGCGGCGAGCGGGACGACCGCGGCGGGCTCATCCTGGACGAGGTGCTCCTGGGGAGCTGGACCGGCGCGTTCGGCTGGCTGGTGCTCGCTGAGCCGGTGGGGGCGGGGGAGCTGCGGGGGCTGGCGGAGGAGGTAGGGGCGCGGCAGCGGGTAGCCGAGGCGTCGGCGGACCGGTTTCCCGAGCGGGCCGCGCAGGCCCAGCGGCTGAAGGAACGCTTCGCGGAGTTGCAGCGGGGCGGTACCGCGGGGTTCTGGCGGGTCAGCGTGGCGGCGGGCGGCGCCGACGAGGCCGGTGCCGCGCGGGTCGCCGGGCTGCTCTGCGCGGCCGCCGATCTCCGCGGGCTGCCCTACGCGCTAAGCCCGGCGCCGGTCCCGGCCGGGCCGGG
>DASWUW010000448.1:0-7340 GCA_036406335.1 Trebonia sp. | reverse complement strand
CTCCTCGCCTGCCGCCCGGTCCCCGGCCGCAGCACCGCCGCGCGGCGGGCCGCCGGCGGTGATGCGCCGCCGGGCCCGGGCGAAGACCTGACGGCAGTTCACCTCGGTCTTGGCGGTGATCCGGGCGATCTCGGGATAGCTGTACCCGAACACCTCGCGCAGCATGAACACCGCCCGCTCTACGGGCGACAGTGCCTCCAGCAGCACCAGGAACGCCATAGAGAGCGAGTCGGCCAGCTCGGCGTGCTCGGCCGGCCCCGGATGGTCCGCGGCAACGACGACCGGCTCGGGCAGCCAGTCGCCCACGTACGTCTCCCGCCGTACCCGGGCCGAGTTCAGGTAGTTGATGCCCAGCCGGGTCACCGCCGTGGCCAGGTACGCCTTCGGGGCGGCGACCACGGTCCCGGACTGGCGAGCCCGGGTCAGGCCGACGAACGCGTCCTGCACGATATCCTCGGCGTCCCCCACCGAGCCGGTCATCCCGTAGGCGATGGAGAACAACAGCGGCCGGTACCGCTCGTCCGGCGGCCCGGGCTCATCCGGCGGCCCAGGCACGGAATCCCTCCCGCCAGCTCGGGTAGCGCGGCTCCCAGCCGAGCTCATGGCGCGCTTTGTCGTTGGCGGAGCCGCGGGCCGTCGTGAGGTAGGCCGTCACGAAGTCCCCGGCGAGCAGCCGCCCGACCCCGGCGGGCACGCTCAGCGGCGGCTTGCCCCCCGCCACGCGGGCCAGGTACGGCAGCCACTGCGCCACCGGCGCCGGGTCGCTGTCCACGACGTTGTAGAGGCCAGGAGATCCCCGGCCGACCGCGGCCACGGTCGCGGCGGCCGCGTCGGTGACCTCGGTGAACGACCAGACCCCGGTCCCGCCGCCGACCAGCGGCAGCCGCCGCCGGCGCACCCGGCCGAGCATCTCTTCCGAGGTCCCGGGCCCGTAGAAGCTGCCGTAACGCAGCACGACTCCTTCTGGGACGGCGCGCGGCACGTTCTGCTCCACGTGCCTGATCGCGGCCAGCGTACGGGCCGAAGACGGGACGGGAGACGGGTCGAGCGGGTCATCCTCGGTTTTGACCGGGCCGCCCGAATGCTCGTTGGGCCAGCCGGTGTAGCTTTGCGCGACCACCCGCCGGGTACCCGCCGCGACCGCCGCCGCCAGCAGGTTGTCGGTGCCCCGGGTCCGCAGTTGGTTGGTGGCGGCGAACGCCCGGTCCAGGTGGCGCAGTCCGCCCAGGCCGGCCAGCGCGGTCATCTGGTGCACGATCACCTCCGGCCCCGCTGCCCGGACCGCGGCCAGTACCGCCGTGCGGTCGAGGCCGTCGAGGATCACCGGCTCCGCGCCCGCGGCCCGCAGCCCGCTGACCTTGCCTGCCGTCCTGGTGGTCGCGGTGACCTGGTGGCCCGCGGCCACCAGGCCGGGGACGAGATACCGGCCCAGTGCCCCGGTCGCTCCCGTCACGAAGACTCGCATCGTCTTTCCCTCCGCCTGGTGCCTTTTCCCTTGAAGACAAGGCACCGGCCGGAGCTGTGACAGGCCGCGGGCGGCGGCTCAGGCGCCGGCGGGCGGTGCCTCCGGCCGCGGCTGCGCCACGGCTTGCTCGGGCGCGGGAGCGGCCGACGGGATATTCGCGTCAAGCAGCGTGGTGCCGCCGGCCGCGCGCAGCACCGCGTCTTCAGTGCGCTCCCGCAGGCGCTTGACCGACTCGGCGTCGCCGAAGACCACGGTAGCCTCCAGGCGGTCGCTCGCCTGAACCTCGGGCAGTTCCATCACGGTATCGACCAGAGCGGCCCGGTCGCCGGGCCGCACCACTTCGTTTTTCGCGTAGATCGACGTGCGGACGGTGCCCTCGGGCCCGGTGTCGGTGGACACCTCCGCGACCGCGGCGGTGCGGTCGTCTTCGTCTTTTACCTCGAGATGACGTGCTGTCTCCGGGTTGGTCATGGCCCTCTTCCTCGGGTTTCGTCGGTCGCGGCCCAGGGCCGCCCGCGCCAGTCGTCCCCGCCTCCCCGCCGCTTTACCCGGGTCAGACTGGCACCCAGCCTTATCGCTGCCAGCACTTCGTATAATGGCCTGCCCCGCCCCCGGTGCCTGAAACGGGCCGACAGGTGAATGCATCCCGCCGGTGCCCGGCGCCCGCGAGAGCTGTTACATGAAGTTGCGGGTGTGCAGCGCGGACAGCTCTGCAGCCTCGTCAGCGGGAAAGCCGATGTAGGCCAGCCGCCGCTGGCGGCCCTCGTCCATCCGGGCTTGCAGGTCGCGGACCGCCTGCCAGCCGCGGCGGATCGCCTCCGGCGACCAGGAGCCCGCCGCGAGGACGACGAGGGCATCGAACACCTCGGCGTTCAGCCCCGCGGTGTCCTGCAGCGCCGAGTGGCGCCGCTCGACCGCCCGCCGCAGCGTGCCCAGGTAGTGCCGGTCCGCCCGCGCCAGGTGAGCGGTGTGGGCCACGCCAAACGCCACGTGCCGGGCCTCGTCCCGTGCCGCCAGCCGGGTTATGTCCGCCGTCACCGGGTCGGGGGCGTGATCGGCGATGAACCGGAGCAGGTCGACGAAGGTCCCCTCGCCCAGCGCGGAGAGCAGGAACGACGCGGTGGTGAAATCCGGCTCGTCCAGCAGCGTCTGCAGCGAGGCGCGCCCGCCGGCCGAGGAGGTGCCGAGCTCGCCGCCGGACAGCAGGGCCCGCCGGGTGAAGACCTCCACGTGCCGGGCCTCGTCGGCCGCCTGGCTGGCCAGCAGCTGCATGACCTCCCGGTAGTGCGGGTGCAGCTGGGACAGCAGCCGGGCCGGGATGATCAGCGCGGCCTGTTCGTTCTCCACCAGGTAAGTCATCAGCTGGACCACGGCGCGCTCGATCTCCGGCGGAACGCCGTGGTGAGGGGCGGTCCAGTCGACGGCGGTCGCCGGGTCCCACTGGCTGGCCGCCGCCGCCGCGTACAGCTGCGGTGCGATGTCCGCCCACACATGGTCGCGCTCGGACCAGTGCGCGCCGATCGGCGGCCCGCCCGCCTCGACCAGCGCGCCGCGCCGTGCCACCGGCGGTCAGCGGCGTTTCCCTTGACGATGACCGCGGCCGGCCCGTGGCCGACGGCGGGCGCCTCGCCGAGCGCCGCCTGGTGGCCCTGTGCGCGGCACCAGGCGGCCAGGTGCACTCCCAGGGCGGGGTGCGAGCCGGTCACCGTCAGCCGCTCACCCGGGTTCAGGGCGGCGAGCGCGCGGTTGACGAGCAGGTGCCCGCCCTCGTCGAGACCCAGGTCGGCGAGGTCGGCGCGGGCGCCGGGCGGCGGCTCGCCCGGCTGGCTGACGGATGCCACCGCCGGCCCTCTAGGGCCTCACGGCCGGTAGCCGGGCGCGGTGATCTCGCCCTTGGCGTCGTAGAAGCCGGCCTCGTCCACGGCGCGCTCGAGCTGCTCGTAGCCGGACAGCCGGGGCGGGCGCCACTCTTTGAGGCCCTCCAGGTCGAGCAGCGGCCGCAGGTCCGCGTCGGCGTAGTCCATGCCGAGCAGCAGCCCGGTGAACCGGGAGAGCTCGCCGGCGTCCGCCGCCGGGCCCGCGGTCATCGTGCAGTGATCGTAGGCGGGCGTCTGCCCCAGTACCCGGACCGAGCCGGCCGGCAGCACCCCTTCGCGGCCGAAGAGCAGCAGGTTCGAGTCGACCAGGCAGGCCGCGTCCACCCGGTCGGCGGGGTCGGGCGCGAACAGGGCCCGGGCCGCTTCCCGCTCGCCGCCGACGTGGTCGCCGTGCAGCCCGACGCCGATATCAAAACGCCGGACGGTCACGTCGGTGCCCGGGGTCAGCCCGGCGGACCGCAGCAGCGACAGCGGCAGCAGGGTGGCCTGCGGCGAGTCCACCGCACCGGTCGCGACGGTACGTCCGGCCAGGCCGGCCAGCGCGCTGACCGGGGAGTCGGCACGCACCGTGATCACCGACCGCAGGTCGCAGTCGGTGTCGCGCATGGTGACCGGGGTCAGCGTGACGCCGGCCGCAGCGGCCAGCCGCCGGGCGCGGACCCAGGCCAGCGGCGAGTTCCAGGCAACGTCGACGCGGCCGCCGACCAGGTCCTTCGCCTGCCGCTCGTAATTGGAGTAGAGCACGTAGTCGAAGTCCAGGCCGCCGGGCCCGCGCAGCCAGGAACGGAACCCGTCCCAGATGGTGACGACCTTGGGATCGCAGGCGACAGCGCCGAGTAGCACTCAGGCCTCCCCGAGCAGCGGCAGGCCGAGCAGTGCCCGGCCGACGAAGTCGTACAGGGCATCGGTGGTCGGGGCCATTACCCGGGCGGCCCGCGAGTCGCGGAACAGCCGCTCGACTACTGACTCCTTGCGGAACGCGGCCCCGCCGCCGGCCCGCAGCGCGAGGTCGGCCGCCTCCGCGGCGGCCTCCCCGGCCGCCGCTTTCACCTCCAGGACCAGCAGCTGCGCGTCCGGGCGGCCCGCCTCGACGGCGGCGACGGTCTCGGAAACGTGGGCCCAGGTCTGGTCGGCCCCGATCTGCAGCCGGGCGAGCTGGGCCCGCGGCCCGGCCTGCTGCGCGAGAGACACGCCCAGGTGGTCGAGCCTGGTCTCGGTCAGGTGCACGGCGGTCTCGGCGGCCGCTGACCCGCCAGTGCCGGCCGCACAGGAATCGCCTGGGGACGTTGTTCCCCGTGATAGAAACCGGGTCCGCGCGCCGGGGAGCGACCCCCGGCAGAGGCCGCCGGGACGCGGTGGGCCGGCCCGGTGCCGTCACCCGGCGCCGTCGGCGCGGATGTGCTCGAAGATCAGCGACGTCTCGGTGTAGGACACGTCCCCGTTGGCCGACAGCGTCTCGACGAGGTCCCGCAGTGCCTGCGTCGACGACGCCGCGACGTGCAGCAGGAAATCGTCCTTGCCGGCCAGGAAGAACGCGTTGAGTACCTCGGGCAGCCGCGCTACCTCGGCGACGAAGCCGCGGATCCGGCCCCGTGCGTTCCCCTGCAGCCGGACGGCGATCATGGCCTGCAGCGGCCGCCCGAGCGCGGCCTGGTCCACGTCGGCATGGTACCCGCGGATCACGCCGCGCTCGCGCAGCGCCCGGACCCGCCCGAGGCAGGTCGACGGGGCGATACCGACCCGTTCCGCGAGCGCGTTGTTGGGCAGCCGGGCATCCAGGGACAGCTCGCGCACCAGGTGCCGGTCGATGTCGTCGAGCTCACCCGGCCCGGCCGGCCCGCCGGCCGGCGCCCCGCTCTGTCCCGCACTCCGAATGCGATTCGGCGGGCCCGCCGCAGGACCCGGTCCTGATGAATATTCTGTCATTATGATCCCATTGTAAAGAATCATGTTCATAAATCTAGCCAATTCGCTGATGAAAATGCATCATTATAGCAACGGGTCGGAACGAAAGACCAGGCGGGCCGTTCCGGAAAGCAGCGAAAGGCAGGCAGGCCATGAAGGTCGGCGTTCCCCGCGAGGTCAAGAACCACGAGTACCGCGTCGCTATCACCCCCGCGGGGGTGCGCGAGCTGACCAGCCGCGGCCACGATGTCTACCTGGAGAAGGACGCGGGCGCAGGCTCGCAGTTCGCCGACGGCGCGTACACCGCCGCCGGAGCCACCATACTCCCGGACGCGGACCAGGTCTGGGGCACGGCCGACATGGTGCTCAAGGTCAAGGAGCCGGTCGCGGAGGAGTACCACCGCATGCGCCCCGGACTGACGCTGTTCACCTACCTGCACCTGGCGGCTGACCGGGCCTGCACCGACGCCCTGCTGGAGCGCAAGGTCACCGCGATCGCCTACGAGACCGTGCAACTGGCCGACGGCTCCCTCCCGCTGCTCGCCCCGATGTCCGAGGTGGCCGGCCGGCTCGCCCCCCAGGCGGGCGCCTATCACCTGATGCGCTCCGGCGGCGGTTCCGGCGTCCTGCTCGGCGGCGTCCCCGGCACCCGCGCGGGCAAGGTCGTGGTCATCGGCGGCGGCGTCTCCGGGCAGCACGCCGCGCAGATCGCGGCCGGCATGGGCGCGAACGTCACGGTGCTGGACAAGAACATCGCCCGGCTGCGCCAGATCGACACGGTCTACCAGGGCCGCATCCAGACCGTGGCCTCCAACGCCTACGAGGTCGAGCAGGCCGTGCTGGAGGCCGACCTGGTGATCGGCGCGGTCCTGGTCACCGGGGCCAAGGCGCCCAAGCTCGTCTCCAACGACCTGGTCCGCCGGATGAAGCCGGGCTCGGTGCTGGTCGACATCGCCATCGACCAGGGCGGCTGCTTCGAGGACTCGCACCCGACCACGCACGCCGACCCGGTCTTCCGGGTGCACGACAGCGTGTTCTACTGCGTGGCCAACATGCCCGGCGCGGTACCTCACACCTCCACCTACGCGCTGACCAACGCGACCCTGCCCTACGTCGTGGAACTGGCCCACCTGGGCTGGCAGGCCGCCCTGGCCGCCGACCCGGCGCTCGCCCTCGGCCTCAACACCCACGAAGGCCAGCTGACCAACGCCCCGGTCGCGGCCGCCCACGGCTACGACGCGGTGCCGGTCGGGTCCGCCCTCGGCTGACCAAACTCCCGTCATCCGCAACCCGGCACTGACGGGCAGCGCGAACCCGGAGGCCATCCCACCCCTGTGGCCTCCGGGTTCGCCTATTTCCGGGCCTGCCGCGCCGGAAGACCGCACGAAGCGCCCGCTCTACTCCGCGGGCAGGCCGTCGAGGATGACCGCGGAGGCGGAGGCGCCGATGCGGGTGGCGCCGGCCGCGATCATCGCCAGCGCGTCGGCGGCGGTCCTGACCCCCCCGGACGCCTTGACCCCGAGCCGGCCGCCGACCGCGTCCGCCATCGCCGCCACCGCCTCGACGGTGGCCCCGCCCGCCTTGTGAAACCCGGTTGAGGTCTTGACGAAGTCGGCCCCGCCGGCCTCGGCCGCCTGGCACGCCGGCCCGATCCGGTCCAGGCCGATAACCGCCGTCTCCAGGATGACCTTCAGCAGCACCGCGGGGCCGACGGCGGCCCGCACCGCCGCCACCTCGGCCGTCACCTGCGCCCAGCGGTCCTGCAGGGCGGCGCCGAGGTCGATCACCATGTCGACCTCGCCGGCCCCGGCCGCGACCGCCGCGGCGGCCTCGGCCGCCTTGACCGCGGGCCGGTGCGCCCCGGAAGGGAAGCCGGCCACCGCCGCCACCGCGATCCCGGGAGCCAGCACCCCGGGGGCGAGCGGCAGCCGGGACGGGGAGACGCAGATGGCGCCCACGCCCAGCCGGCCGGCCTCGGCGGCCAGCAGCGCCACATCGTCGTCGGTGGCCTCGGGGGCCAGCAGCGTGTGGTCGATCATGCGGGCCAGCGCGGTCCGGGTGATGATGGCTTGCTCGGTCATGACTGGTCTCTC
>DASWUW010000447.1:0-2220 GCA_036406335.1 Trebonia sp. | reverse complement strand
CGAGCGCCTTAGCCCGGGGGAGCGGCCGCCCGGCGTCGGCGTACTGCTGCGCGGCGGCGAGCAGGACGGACGCGTCCCGGTCGACCAGGCCCCGGCAGTACAGCGCGTTGGCCTGGCGGTGCGGGATCGCCGACCCTTCGGCCAGCGTGGCGGCTTTTCCGGTGAGGGCCTGCGCGGTTTCCTTGTCGCCGGTCTTGAGCGCGAGCCGGGTGGCGTCCCCGAGCAGTTCCTCAATCTCGCCGAGGTCATCGGGGTTTCCTTCGAAGAGCGCGGTGAGGATCGCCGTCGCCTCTCCGCACTGGCCGGCCTGCTCCCGGTCCAGGGACCGGGCCCGCACCAGCGAAGGGATCGTCCGGTACTCCACCCGCTGCCAGTGCGGCTCGGCCGCGGCCAGGTGGCGCCGGGCCGTGTCCGGTTCGTTCCGGTGGAAGCAGATCTCCGCGGCGATGCCGAGCTCGCAGCAGACGTTGAGCGGTTCCTTCAGGTCTTCGGGCACAACCGCTATCTCGGTCAGCGCGCCGTCCCAGCGCCCCATTTCGTACAGGGCCTGGCCAAGTGTGGTGTGCGCCTGCCCGAGCCGGACCGAGGTGCCTACCCGGTCGGCGAGCTGGCCGGCCCGTTCCGCCGTGGCCAGCCCCTCGTCCCAGCGGTCAAGATTGCACAGCGTCCCAGCCTTGTTGATCTGCAGGAGGAGGCTGAGGTCGTTCAGTGCGGGGTCGGTCTCGGTCATGGCGAGCGCGCGGTCATAGAGCGGCAGGGCCTCGGTCAGCTCGCCCCGGATTGAGGCCATCGTGGCCAGCACATGCAGCGCCCAGCCGGTGGCCCAGGTGTCGTTCGCCTCGGTGGCGGCGGCCAAGGCGTGGTCGGCCTCCCGGCCGGAAGCTTCGATATCACCGAAGTAAAGGTGGGTGCGCGCCGCGAGCACGAGCAGCCGGGCGCGGTGCTTGGGAGTGATCCCGGGCGCGGCGATCGCCCGCCCGAGGGCGGCGAAGGATTCCTCGCCCGAGGCGAAGCGCATGCGGCACTGTGCCAGCGTCCACTGCAGGTCGACGATGAGGTCTGGATCGGTGGCGTAGACCAGGGCCCGTTCCGCCACCCGCTCTGCGGCCTGGTAGTCGCTGGTCCGGTAGAGCGCGTCGGCCAGCCTGCTGGCTAGCCAGCCGTGCTTGACTGAGCCTGCGGGGACACCCGCCACCGCCTGGGCCAGCAGTTCCGCCGCGACCGCGGGTGCCTGGCCGACCAGAGAGTCAGCCGACGTGGCCAGCCAGTCGAGCATCCATTCGTCGACCGGTCCGGCGGACCGGGGCGCGCCGAGTTCAACCGGCGGGCGTTCGATGTCCAGCGCTAGGCCGCCCGCGGCCGCGGCTGGAACTACTGGGACGTGAGTGCCCGCCGGACGGCTGGCCAGGCTCAGGTTGCGGGCAGACGCGGTACCCGGTTCGTCGATCGAGCGCAGCAGCTGCCGCGCGACGCGGTCTGGCGCCGCGCCCGCCGTTGCCAGCGCGTGCCCCGCGTCCCGGTGCCACACGCTGCGGACGGCGGTCGGCAGCTCGGCGTACAGAGCCTCCCGGATCAGCGGGTGCCGGAAGGCGAGGCCGACTCCGTTACTGGCGTCGATGAGCACGCCCGAGGCGCGCGCCTCGTCGAGCGCGGGGACCAGGTCGGTCACGGAACGGCCAAGTACGGCGGTCAGGTCGGTAAGCGCGAACTCGACCCCCAGCAGTGCGGCCGCGCGCAGCACCTCCCGGGTGGGGGCGGAGACGAAGCCGAGTCGGTCCGCGATGGCCCCGGGCAGCGAGTCGGGGACCGACTCGGCGGCGAGCTGCGCGGTGCCCGGCGAAGTATGAGCGATACCGTCCGACCGCCCGAGCGCGGCGAACAGCTCGGTGAGGTAGAGCGGATTGCCGGCCGCGCCCGCCGCCAGCCGCAGCAGCCCGGTATCCGGCCAGCCGCCCGCGAGCGTGCCGACCAGCTCGGCCACCGCCGCCTGGGTAAGCGCGTCGAGCTGAAGGCGGCTGCCCTCCGGCACCCCTCGGCGCAGAGCCAGCAGGTCGTCGCGTTGCGGGGCCGAACGGGTCATGCCGATGAGCAGCAGCGGCACCTGCGGCGCGGTACGCGCGAGCCGGCCCCAGAGTTTGACCGAGGCCGAGTCGGCCCACTGCAGGTCGTCGATAACCAGCACGACCGGCCGCGCCGCGGTCTCGTCGATGGTCAGCGCGA
>DASWUW010000446.1:0-3693 GCA_036406335.1 Trebonia sp. | reverse complement strand
TCAATGGCGCGCCGCGGCCCGGCATGCTCGTCGGCTCGGCCTGGTTCGCGCCCTTCAACACCCCGCTCGGCCGTACGGCCTGCCTGCGTGACCCGAGAGGCAACGCCTTCGCCGTCGTGCACCTGTCCGCTCCGAGCGCCGCAGTGACCGGGGGCAACCAGTGACCGCGGCCACGGCCGAGCTACGGCCGATGTTCATCGGGGGCAGGGCCGCCTACGCGACCAGCGGCGCCAGCCGGGAAGCGGTCAATCCCGCCACCGGTGAGGCCCTGGCCCGGGTGCCGGAGGCCGACCGGGACGACGTCGACCGGGCTGTCCGGGTCGCCCAGGAGGCGTTCCCCAGCTGGCGGCGCGTGCCCGCCAGCGAGCGGGCGGCCGCGATCTCAGCGCTGGCCGACCGAATCATGGAGCACGCCGAGGAGCTCGCGGTCCTCGACGTGCTGGATAACGGCAGCCCGATCGCCGAGATGCGCAACGATACCCGGCTCGCCGCCGCCATGATGCGTTACATCGCCGGGGCGGCGACGCTGGTGCGGGGCAACACCGTCCCGACGATCCCTGGCCGGATGAACTACTCGCTGCACCAGCCGTTCGGGGTGGTCGGCAAGATCGTGCCGTTCAATCACCCACTGCTGTTCGCCGCCCGCGGTATTGCCGCTCCTCTGGTCACCGGGAACACTCTCGTGCTCAAGCCCAGCGAGCACACCAGCCTCTCGGCGCTGCGGCTGGCC
Source organism: Trebonia sp. (assembly GCA_036406335.1). Lineage (GTDB taxonomy): Bacteria > Actinomycetota > Actinomycetes > Streptosporangiales > Streptosporangiaceae > Trebonia. Next base: position 2,963 of record DASWUW010000446.1, on the reverse strand, counting down.
GAGCTGGCCGCGGACCTGTTCCCGCCTGGCGTCCTGAATGTCATCACCGGGGACGGAGCGGTGGCCGGGGACGCGATCGTGCGCCATCCGATGATCCGCCGGATTCACTTCACTGGCTCTGACGTCACCGGCCGCCGCATCCTGCTGGCCGCCAACACCGACCATCTCGCCACCGTGACCCTGGAGCTGGGCGGGAAGAACCCCCTGGTCATCTTCCCCGACGCTGATATCGACGTCGCGGTCGAAGCCGCGGTCCGCGGGATGAACTTCACCTGGCAGGGCCAGTCCTGCGGCTCGACCTCACGCCTGCTGGTGCACCGCGACCTGTACCCGGCGGTCACCGAACGGCTGGGAGCCGCGATCGGGTCACTGCGGGCCGGGCCGCCTATGGCCGAGGACACCCAGACAGGGTCGATCGTCAATGCGGCGCAGCTCGCCAAGGTAGAGGAGTACATCAGCATCGGCACCGGCGAAGGCGCCCGCCTTGTCACCGGCGGACACCGGCTGACCGACGGCGCTTTCGGCGCCGGCCTGTTCATCCAGCCGACGCTGTTCAGCGACGTCACCCCGGGGTCGCGGCTGGAGCAAGAGGAGATCTTCGGGCCCGTCTTGGCGGCAATGCCCTTCGGCAGCTACGAGGAGGCCGTGCGGATCGCCAACGGAGTGCCGTACGGGCTCACCGCCAGCGTCTTCACCGGTGACCTGCGCATTGCGCACCGGTTCGCGGAGGACGTCGAAGCTGGCTATGTCTGGGTCAACGAGGTGTCACGGCACATCCTGGGCGTTCCGTTCGGCGGGGTCAAGAACAGCGGGCTGGGCCGGGAGGAAGACCTCGAGGAGCTCTACTCCTACACCGAGACCAAGAACGTGCACGTGAACTTCAATGTCTAGCCCCCGCGAGAAGGCCGAGGAAGACACCGCGCGGTCACGGGACCGTTCCCGGGTTCACCGGGTTCACCGGGTTCACCGGGCTCGCGGGCACGGCAGGCGACGGCAACTGCTGTGGCTGCTGGCGGGGCCGGGGATCCTTGCCCTGCCCGGGGAGAACGACGGGACGAGCATGATCGCTTACGCCGCCGACGGAGCGCAGTACGGGCGGGGGTTCCTCGCGCCATTTCTCCCGGCGCTGTTCACGATGGCCTTCATCTGCCAGGAGATGTGCATGCGCGTCGGCGCGGTCACCCACCGCGGCTACGGCGCTCTGGTGCTGCAGCGCTATGGGTGGTCCTGGGGCTGGTTCGGCGCCACGGATTTCATCCTTACTAACCTGGTCACCTTGGTGGCCGAGTTCGTATCCATTCGGGTTGGGCTGGCCTACTTCCAGCTCGGCTCGCCGGCGCCCGTCGCCCCCGGGCTGGCGATGGCGGCGTTCAGCCTGAGCGGAGGGCGCTACTGGCGGCCCACACATAAAAGGACGGGACGCTGATGAGGGCAACTCGCAGCGCAAAGCAAAACGTGGCTACTGAGATCCGGGAAGTCGTGGCCCTGGCCTCCCGGGTGCTGGCCGCGGCGGGACAGGGCGACCTGGTGTGGGGGCATGCGTCCGCACGTGCGCCGGATTCGGTGGACGCCGTCTGGCTCAAGGCGGCCGGCTGGGGCCTGGAGGAGGTCACTCCCGATCGCGTCCAACTCGTCGATGCCGCAGGCGGCGTCCTCGCCGGCGACGGTCCGCGGCACAGCGAGTACCCGATCCACACCGAGATCATGGCGGCCCGCCCGGATGTCGGCGGCGTGGTCCACACCCACTCCCCCTACGTCCTCGCTCTCGCCGCGGCGGGTGCGCCCCTGCTCCCGGTGAGTCACGCCGCGAACTACTTCGCTCTGCACGGGGTCCCGCGGTTCACTGAGACGGCTGATCTGATCCTCACCCCTGAGCTCGGAGAGAAAGTCAGCGGTTGCCTCGGCGAGGCGTCCGCGGTCTTCCTCGTCAACCACGGCATGGTCACCGTCGGTCCAGACCTGCAAACGGCGACGGTCGCTGCGGTGCTGCTCGAACAAGCCGCTAGGCAGCAGCTGCTCACCCGTGCCTTCGGCGGGTGGGCGACCTGGTCGGACGACGCGGAGTCGGCCTCCAAGCGGAGCCACATCTACTCCGACGCCGCCGTCGCCTCGGTCTGGGACTACCTCGTCCGCCAGCTCGACGCGCCAGGTGAGCTTGTTCGCGCCCGGGTCTGAACCAATGGATCCGCGCCGGGTGAGCCAGCGGGCGCGTCAGCCCGGGAAAAGGGGAACGATGATGCTCGACGAGATCCTCTCCAGTCGGCCGGCTCTGACACCGGTCGAACCGGGCCAGCTCCGGGCCGTCCTTTCCCACTTTGCCAGCGGCGTGGTGGTGATAACCGGCCGGGACCAGGACGGCCAGCCGGTCGGCATGACCGCACAATCATTCACCTCGCTCTCGCTCGACCCGCCGCTTATCCTCGTCTGCCCGTCCCGGACCTCGACCACCTGGCCCCGCATCAGCGGCCGCCGCTTCGCCGTCAACGTGCTGGCCGCCGGCCAGCACACGGTGAGCGCGGTGTTCGCGAAAAGCGGGACGGACAAATTCGCGGACGTCGAGTGGCAGCCGGGCCCGAACCACCTGCCGCTTATCTCCGGCGCGCTCGCCCAGCTCGAATGCGACCTGGAGTCGGTCCATCCAGGCGGCGACCACTACATCGCGGTCGGCCGGGTGCTGAGCCTCGCCGCCGTCGACACCGAGTCGGCCCCGCTCATCTTCTTCCGCTCGCGCTACTGGGTGAACGGCCCTCATCCCGGAAACACGTGAGAGCAGCACGACCGCACTGCGCATCCGTCCGATCCAGTCAATTCGATGCATTGTCGAGGAGGACCGCATGGCCACCACCATCACCTGCGGGAACCAGCTCCGCGAGAGGAAGAAAGCCCTGTTCAGCGGAAACTCGGGACCTTCTCCGCCAACCTGTCCGGCGGCTGCCCGATGTCGACCATCGACGGCGTCCTCG
>DASWUW010000445.1:0-14824 GCA_036406335.1 Trebonia sp. | reverse complement strand
GACGGACCGGCACCGGTACCCGGTCACGCTCGCCCTGGCGTTCGTCGGCCGCGGGCAGCGCCACCGGCGCGGCGTAGAGGTCCTCGCGGGGCAGCGCCGGCGCGGCCTGCGTCGCGTAGTCCGGCATCCCGTAATCCGGCTCCCGGTAGTCGGCGCCCCGGTAGTTCGGCCCCTGGTAATCCGGCCGGGTGCCGTAGTCCACCGGCGCGCGGTAGTCCACGCTGGCGGCGAGATCAGCCGCAGGGGGGTAATCAGCCGCGGCGGCGGCCGGCTCCGGCTGACCCGGTTCCGGCTGCCTGGCCTCGGCCGGCTGCGGTCCCGGCTGGTCCGCCTGCTCGGCCGGGACATCGTTCAGCGGCTGGAACTCGGAGACCGGCTGAAACTCGGGGACCGGCTGCGGCTCAGCGACCGGCTGGGACTCAGCGACCGGCTGGGACTCGGCCGCCGCGTCGTCCGGGCGCGGCGGCTCGGCCCCGGAGATCAGCTCGACAAAGGGCCGCAGCTGGTCGGCGCTGATCTCCAGGATGTCATCGGATTCCTGCCGCAGCGCCTGGGGAACCGCATGGTCGTCGTCGGTACCGATGTGCAGCAGCGTGACCCGCATGCCCATGTCCTGGACGTCGGCGATCACCTGCGCGAGGTCTTCTTCCCCGCTGACCAGCATCACGTCGCTGACGGCCTTGTTCCGCGCCAGCGTGGTGAGGTCGCGGTGAATCTCGCCCTCGACGCCCTCCCGGCGGCCCGGGCGCATCTTGGCAACCCGGAGCTTGACTCCGGGCAGGTCGGCCAGGGTGTCGTGGTCGGCGGAGCGCCGGCCCTCGACCGTCGCCTCATACCAGTAGCAGCGCAGCAGCGGCAGCTTGCTCTGCTCGGTGACCAGGTTGCCCAGCAGCCCCAGCAGGCCCGCGTAGTCCCAGGACACCGACTCACGGCGGCGCGTACCGTGCACCGCCAGGGCACCGTCCGCTAGCACATAGCTCGCGTCCACGAACAGCGCACAGCGATCCACGCCACACCCGCTTTCCCCTCAGTGCGAGAACATGCCAGGTCAGCGACTGCCGCAAGGTAGCAGCCGGATGCTCTCCGCCTCCCTAGCGTAATGAAGCCCGTCGTCCGGGAAGGCGTTTCCGGAACAACTCACGCCTTGTACATGGCCGATATGCTCTGGTGCCGTGAATGATCGCGAGGAACTGCTGGCCGGGATCCGGGCCAAGGGCGTCGTCTACGGCGACTTCCAGTTGTCGTCCGGCGCGCGCGCCACCAGCTACGTGGACCTGCGCCGGGTCACGCTCGACGGCCGGCTGGCGCCGCTGGTGGGACGGGTGCTGCTCAACGCGACCGCGGAGCTGGCCTACGACGCCGTGGGCGGCCTCACGCTCGGCGCCGACCCGGTGGCGGCGGCCGTGCTGCACGCCGCGGCCAACCGGGGCACCCCGGTCGACGCGTTCGTGGTGCGGAAGGCGGAGAAGGCGCACGGCCTGCAGCGCCGGATCGAGGGACCCGACGTCAAGGGCCGCCGGGTGCTGGCGCTGGAGGACACGTCGACCACCGGCAGCTCGGTCCTCACCGCGGTGGACGCGCTCGAAGAAGCGGGCGCGGAAGTCGTCGGCGTCGCCGTCATCGTGGACCGGGGCGCCCGGGAGAAGGTCCTCGAGCGCGGCCTGCCCTACATCGCGGTGTACGAGCTCGGCGAGCTGGACGTTTAGCTCCGGACCGGGCCGGCCGGGGTCTCGTCGCGGGCCGCGGCGGCCGCGGCCTCCTTGCGGAACTCGCGCAGCCGGTAGAGGACGAAGGCGGCCACCGCCAGCACGACGACGGCCACCAGGACGTAGCTGACGGTCGACAGGCTGTGGCTGACCTTGCTCCACTGCCTGCCCAGGCTGTAGCCGATGCTGGACAGCGTCACCACGTAGACCAGCGTGCCGATGGCGCTGGACACGAGGAACCGGACCGGCGGGACTTCCACCAGGCCGGCCACGATGGACGCGAAGGCCCGGACGAAGGGCAGCATGCGCGCCACCGGCAGCGCCCAGGCGCCGCGCCCCTCCAGAAAACGTTCCGCCCGCGCCACATCCCCCTCGGTCACCAGCAGGTACCGGCCCCAGCGGCGGACCAGCGGGCGGCCGCCGGCCCGGCCGACGGCGAAGGAAACGTACGAGCCGACCAGTTCTGCCAGCGTTCCCAGGATGATCACCAGTGCCAGCGACGGGTGCTGGTGGGTGCCGGAGATGGCACCGGACGCGACCGCGCCCCCGAGCAGGAAGGTCAGTTCCGACGAGATCGGAATGCAGGCGGCTTCGAGCACGCCGAAGACAATCACCGCAAAGATGGCGTGCGAGATGAGGAAGCTCGTCATGGGGACCTTTGTACCGCATGAATCAGCCCGGCCGTTACAGTGACTGCAGACCGACCGATACAGGAGCCATTGCCATGCCGATCGCCACGCCAGAGATCTACGCGCAGATGCTCGACCGGGCCAAGCAGCAGGGCTTCGCCTACCCGGCCATCAACGTGTCCTCCACCCAGACGCTCAACGCCGCGCTGAAGGGCTTCGCCGACGCCGAGAGCGACGGCATCGTGCAGATTTCCACCGGCGGCGCCGAGTACCTGTCCGGCCAGTCGGTCAAGGACATGGTGACCGGTGCGACCGCGCTGGCCGAGTTCGCCCACGTCGTCGCGGCCCGGTACCCGGTCCACGTGGCGCTGCACACCGACCACTGCCCTAAGGACAAGCTCGACGGTTACCTGCGCCCGCTGGTCGCGCTCTCGGCCGAGCGGGTCGCGGCCGGCCGTGAGCCGCTGTTCCAGTCGCACATGTGGGACGGGTCGGCCGTGCCGCTGGCCGAGAACCTGGGGATCGCGAAGGACCTGCTGGCCCGGTGTGCCGCGGCCCGGATCATCCTGGAGCTGGAAATCGGGGTCGTCGGCGGCGAGGAGGACGGGGTCGTCGGCGAGCTCAACGAGAAGCTGTACTCCACCACTGACGACGCCCTGGCCACGGCCGAGGCCCTGGGAGTGGGCGAGAACGGCCGGTACATCCTGGCTGCGACCTTCGGCAACGTGCACGGCGTGTACAAGCCGGGGCACGTCAAGCTCCGTCCCGGAGTACTCAAGGAGATCCAGGACACCGTGGGCGCCAAGTACGGGAAGGACAAGCCGTTCGACCTGGTCTTCCACGGCGGCTCCGGCTCGGCGGAGAGCGACATCCGCGAGGCGATCGGCTACGGCGTGGTGAAGATGAACGTCGACACCGACACTCAGTACGCGTTCACCCGCCCGGTCGCCGGGCACATGTTCGGCAACTACGACGGGGTGCTCAAGGTAGACGGCGAGGTCGGCAACAAGAAGGCCTACGACCCGCGTACCTGGGGCAAGGCAGCCGAGGCGGGCATGACGGCCCGGGTCACCCAGGCGTGTGCGGACCTGCTGTCGGCGGGGACGAAGCTCGGCTGACCTGCCCTTCATCCCGAACGGAAGCGTGTTCCACCTCGCCGGCGGAGCACGCTCCCGTTCGGGCCGGGCGGCCTTTTACCTGCTCAGCTCTGCTTATTTACTCAGCTCTACGTAGGCTTCCGGGCTGCTGTCAGCCAGGAAGTCCCAGCAGCGCTGCTCCTCGTCGGTCTCGCCGATCTTGCCGGCCGCGGTCGCGAGTGCCGCCAGGCAGCGGAGGAAGCCGCGGTTGGGCTCGTGCGACCACGGAACCGGGCCGTGGCCCTTCCAGCCGTTACGGCGCAGGGCGTCGAGGCTGCGGTGGTAGCCGGTGCGGGCGTAGGCGTAGCCCTCGACCGGGTGGCCCGCCGCCAGCGCCGACTCGGCCAGCAGCGCCCAGGCCAGCGGAAACGCGGGGTACTGGGCGGCGACGTCCACCGGCGCCGTCCCGGACGCGATAAGTGCCTCGGCTTCCGTCAGCGGCGGCAGCAGCGTAGCCGGGGGCTCACCGAGCAGGTTCCTGTGATCGCTCATGCACATGAGTCTGCCAGATCGTTACCCCAGCTGGTCGCGGACTAGGTTCTACCAAGGTCATTCGGGTAACCTCATCAGGCAAGAGCCCCTGCCGCGCTTGCGCTGCCAGGGGCTTTCGTCGTGTGAAAGGCAGAAAACCATGCCCGCGATCGTGCTGATCGGCGCCCAGTGGGGCGACGAGGGTAAGGGCAAGGCGACCGACCTGCTCGGGGAACGCGTTCAGTACGTCGTCAGGTACCAGGGCGGCAATAACGCCGGGCACACCGTGGTCATCGGCAAGGAGAAGTACGCCCTGCACGTCCTGCCCTCCGGGGTGCTCTCCCCCAACGTCACGCCGGTCATCGGCAACGGCGTCGTCGTCGACCCCAAGGTGCTCTTCGAGGAGATCGACGCGCTCCAGGCGCGCGGCGTCAGCTGCGGCCGGCTGCTGGTCAGCGCCAGCGCGCACCTGATCATGCCCTACCACCGGACGGTGGACAAGGTCAGCGAGCGGTTCCTCGGCAACGCCAAGATCGGCACCACCGGCCGCGGCATCGGGCCGACCTACGGCGACAAGATCGCCCGGGTGGGCATCCGGGTGCAGGACCTGTTCGACCCCGGCATCCTGCGGCAGAAGCTCGACCTGGCCCTGCGGGACAAGAACCAGCTGCTGGCCAAGGTCTACAACCGCCGGGCGGTGGACGCCGGGCAGGTCGCGGACGAGTACCTGGCCTACGGCGAGCGGCTGCGCCCCTACGTCGCCGACGTCGGCCTGGTGCTCAGCCAGGCGCTCGACAACGGCGAGACCGTGCTGCTGGAGGGCGCGCAGGGGTCGCTGCTGGACATCGACCACGGCACCTATCCGTTCGTCACCTCGTCCAACCCGACCGCGGGCGGCGCCTGCGTCGGCGCGGGCATCGGACCGACCCGGATCAGCTCGGTCATCGGCATCGTCAAGGCGTACACCACCCGGGTCGGCTCGGGCCCGTTCCCCACTGAACTCACCGACGAGGCGGGCGAGTACCTGCGCCAGGCCGGCGGCGAGTACGGCGTCACTACCGGGCGAGCGCGCCGCTGCGGCTGGTTCGACGCGGTCATCGCCCGCTACGCGACCCGGGTCAACGGGGTCACCGACTTCTTCGTCACCAAGCTCGACGTGCTCTCCTCGCTGGACAAGGTCCCGGTCTGCGTCGCCTACGAGGTCGACGGGAAGCGCCACGACGAGATCCCGATGACCCAGACCGACTTCCACCACGCCCAGCCGGTCTACGAGTACCTGGACGGCTGGTCGGAGGACATCTCCGAGGTGAAATCGTTTCCCGAGCTGCCCAAGGCGGCCCGGGACTACGTCATGGCGATCCAGGAGCTGTCCGGCGCGCCGGTCAGCGCGATCGGCGTCGGGCCGCGGCGCGACCAGACGCTGCAGCTGCGGCCGCTGCTCTAGGGCACGGGGTAGGCTCCCGTGGCGTGCGAGTACTTGTTATCGGGGGCGGCGGCCGGGAGCACGCGATTGTCCGGGCCCTGGCCGCCGACCCGGCGGTCACCGAGCTGCATGCGGCGCCGGGGAATCCCGGCATCGCGGCGCTAGCTCAGTTGCACGCGGTTTCCGGCAGCGACCCGGCCGCTGTGGCCGCGCTGGCTCAGCGTCTCGCGGCCGATCTGGTCGTCATCGGGCCGGAGGCGCCGCTGGTGGCCGGGGTGGCCGACGCGCTGCGGGCAGCGGGGATCGCGGCCTTCGGGCCGGACGCGGCGGCGGCCCGGATTGAAGGATCCAAAGTTTTCGCCAAGGAGATAATGGCCGCGGCCGGGATCCCGACGGCGGCGGCGCGGGTCACTTCGACCGCCGCCGAGGCCGCGCTGGCGCTGGACACGTTCGGGCCGCCCTACGTGGTCAAGGACGACGCCCTCGCGGCGGGCAAGGGCGTCGTGGTCACCGAGGACCGGGCCCTGGCCGAGGCGCACGCGGCTTCGTGCCGGCAGGTGGTGATCGAGGAGTACCTCGACGGGCCCGAAGTATCGCTGTTCGCGGTGGCCGACGGCCAGACCGCCGTCCCGCTGCTGGCCGCGCAGGACTTCAAACGGGCCGTGGACGGCGACCGGGGGCCGAACACCGGGGGCATGGGCGCCTACGTGCCGCTGCCGTGGGCACCGCCCGGCCTGGCCGACGAGGTACTGCGGACCGTGATCCGGCCCGCCCTCGACGAGCTGGCCCGACGGGGAACGCCGTACCGGGGGCTGCTCTACACGGGCCTGGCCCTGACCTCCAAGGGGGTCAGGGTGGTGGAGTTCAACGCCCGGTTCGGCGACCCGGAGACCCAGGTGGTGCTGGACCGGCTCGCGAGTCCGCTGGCCGGCCTCCTGCAGGCGTCGGCGGTGGGTGACCTCGGCTCGGCCCCGGCGCTGAGCTGGCATCCCGGCGCCGCCGTCACCGTGGTGGTCGCCGCCGAAGGCTACCCCGGGGTCCCGGTCCGGGGTGACGTCATCACCGTCCGCGAGGTGCCCGGAGGTGTCCCCGGCTACCTGCTGCACGCCGGGACCGCGCTGGCGGGTCCCGACCTGGTGACGGCCGGGGGGCGGGTACTCAACGCCGTCGGCGCCGGGCCCGACCTGGCCTCCGCGCGGGCCGCCGCCTACGCGGTCGCGGAATGCGCCGGGTTCCGCGGTGGCTGGTACCGCCATGACATCGCCGAGCGGGCCAGCACCGGAGGCTGATCCGCCGAAGCGGGTCAGTACCCTCGAGCTGTTCTTCGACCTGGTCTTCGTCTTTACGATCACCCAGCTCACCTCGTCCCTGGCCGAGAACACGACGTTCGCCACGGCGGGACGGCTGCTGCTGATCTTCGGCGTGCTGTGGTGGATGTACGGCGGGTACGCCTGGCTCACCAACGAGCGGACGCCCGCCCTCGCCCCGGAGCGGCTGCTGCTCCTGGTGGGCATGGCCGGGTTCCTCGTCATCGGGCTGTCCGTCCCGCACGCGTTCGGCTCCGCGGGCACCCACGGACGGGACGGCCTGGCCCTCGGGCTCGGCTACCTGGTCGTCGTGGGGGTCCACAGCGGCCTCTACCTGCGCGTCAACCGGAACATCGGGCGGATCCTGCCGTTCAACCTCATGTCTTCGGTCCTGGTCATCGTCGCCGGGCTGACGCCGGCGGCCGCCGCGTACCCGCTATGGGGCGCTGCCCTCGCCCTCCAGGTCGCCGCGCCGCTGGCCAGGGGCCTCGACCACCGGTTCAACATCCGCCCGGCGCACTTCGTGGAGCGCCACGGCGCGCTGATGATCGTGGCGTTCGGCGAGTCGGTGGCCGACGTGGGCATCGGCGCGGAAGGGCACCCGGTCACCTTCTCCCTGGCGCTGTCGGCGGTCCTCGGGCTGGCGCTGCCCGCCTCGCTGTGGTGGGCCTTCTTCGGGACCGGAGACGATGACCAGGCCGAGGAGGCGCTAGCGGGCGTGCACCCGGACCAGCGGCCCCGCCTGGCGCTCACCGCCTACTTCTACGCCTACATCCCGATGCTGCTCGGCATCGCGGCAACCGCGGCCGGGCTCAAGGAAGCGATCGGGCACCCGGGGGCCACCCTGCCCGCGGGCCCGGCGGTGGCGCTGGCCGGCGGCGTCACGCTCTTCCTCGGCGGCGACGCCTGGTTCCGGCACGTGCTCGGCATCGGTACGTCCCGGTACCGGGCCCTGGCCGCGGTGCTCGCCCTGGCGGCGTGGCCGCTCTCGGTGGCGGTCGGTGCCGCCGCCGGGATAGCGCTGCTCACGGTGGTGACCGCCGGCGCCGTGGCGGCGGAAAGCCGGGCCGCGCGCGCTACCGTGGAAGCATGATCGACAGGTATACGCTGCCGGAAATGGGCCGGGTCTGGTCCGAGGCCCACAAGTACGAGCTCTGGTGCCAGGTGGAAACCATGGTGCTGGAGGCGCACGCGCGGGCGGGAACGGTGCCTGCCGATGCGGTCGGGCCGGTCCGTTCTGCTCCTCCGCCCACGCCTGAAGCGGTGGCCGAGGTGGAAGCGGTGACCGAGCACGACGTGATCGCGTTCCTCACCGCCTGGGCGGACAACACCCGCCCGCGGTCGGCCGCGGCGTACGTCCACTTCGGGATGACCTCGTCCGACCTGCTCGACACGGCGCTCGCGCTGCAGCTCACCGAGGCGACGGACATCATCCTGGCCAAGGCCGACCGGCTGGTCGCGGCGCTGCGCGACCACGGGCTCGCGCACCGGGACACGCTGCGCTCGGGGCGGACCCACGGCATCCACGCCGAGCCGGACGTGTGGGGGCACCGGGTGGCCGACTTCGCCTTCGCCGCGGCCCGGTCCCGGGACCGGGTGCGGCGGGCGCGCACGGCGGTCGCCGTCGGCACGCTGTCCGGCCCGGTGGGCAGCTACTCCAACATCGACCCGGCGATCGAGGCGGAGGTAATGCCCGCGCTCGGGCTGCGCGCGGCCGACGTCGCCACCCAGGTCGTCATCCGGGACGGCATCGCCGAGTGGGTATCCGCCCTCGCGGTGCTGGCCACCGTGGGCGAGGCGATCGCGCTGGAGGTGCGGCACGGGCAGCGCACCGAGGTCCGTGAGCTGGCCGAGCCGTTCCGGGCCGGGCAGAAGGGCTCGTCGGCGATGCCGCACAAGAAGAACCCGATCCGCTCGGAGCGGATCGCCGGCCTGGCCCGGGTGATCCGGGCCTACGTAACCCCGGTCACCGAGGGCATCCCGCTCTGGCACGAGCGGGACATCTCCCATTCCAGCGTGGAGCGGATCGCGCTGCCGGATGCCGCCATCGCGACCGACTACCTGCTGCACCTGACCGTCGGACTGGTCGAAGGACTGGTGGTGGACACCGCCCGGATGCGGGCCAACATGGATGTCACCCACGGCCTGCTGTACTCCTCGTCGGTCCTGCTCGAGCTGGTGTCGGGCGGCCTGTCCCGGGAAGACGCCTACGCGCTGGTCCAGGCGGCGGCGATGGAGACCTGGGACACCGAGACCCCCTTCCGCGACACGCTGCTGGCCCAGGCGAAGCGGAGAAACCTGGTGCTCGACGAACCGGCTCTTGACCGGGCGTTCCGCGCCGAAACCTACGTCGCCCGGCTCGGCCACGTCTTCGACCGTCTCGCGGAGCTCTCCTGATCCACCCGGATCGGATGGCATACTGGACGGCGTTCGCCCGGGTGTGCTCGCTGAGCCCGCCATTCTCGAATTTTCCCCTTGGACAGGAGCTGCATCCACATGACCCAGGGCACCGAGATTCGCTACCGCGTACGCGGCGGCGCCCCTCTGCAGGGCACGGCCTTCGTCCACGGAGCCAAGAACGCGGCCCTGAAGATGATCGCCGCGTCGCTGCTGGCGGACAAGGGCCGGACCGTGCTGCGGAACGTCCCGCCGATTGAGGACGTGCGCCGGGCGGTCGAACTGGCCCAGGCGGTGGGAGCCCGGGTTGAGTTCCACGAGACCGAGCGCACCCTGGTGGTGGACGCCTCGACGCTGACCTCGCCGGTGCTCCCGGCTGAGATCGCCCGGCGGCTGCGCACCTCCGTGCTCTTCGTGCCCGCGCTGCTGCACCGGTTCGGCGAGGCGGTCATCGAGGGCATCGGCGGCTGCAATCTGGGCAGCCGGAACCTTGATTTCCACTACCGGGGCTTTGCCCGGCTCGGCGCCACGGTCGACGAGGGCGCCGACGTCATCCGCATCACCGCCCGCGACGGGCTGCGCGGCGCGCACCTGTACCTGGACACGCCCTCCCACACCGGCACCGAGAACCTGATGATGGCGGCGTCGGTGGCGCCCGGCAAGACGATCATCGACAACACGGCGCAGGAGCCCGAGGTTCTCGACATGATCGCGCTCCTCAGCAAGATGGGCGCCGAGATCAGCGGGGGCGGCACCGGGTTCATCACCGTGCACGGCGTCTCCGAGCTCAAGGCGGTCGAGCACACGGTGATGGCCGACCGGATCGACGCGGGCGTGTTCGTCATGGCCGCGGCGGCCGCGGGCGGCGAGATCAACCTGGTCGGGGCGAACCTGGACCACCTGGGAGTGGTCCGCTGGAAGCTGGAGCAGATGGGGGTGGAGTTCTCCACCAGCGGCGCGGTGCTCCAGGTGCGCCGGGAGAAGCCGCTGCGCCCGATCAACGTGATCACCAGCCCGTACCCCGGCTTCGCGACCGACCTGCAGTCGCCCATCATGGCGGTCGCGACGCTGGCCGAGGGCGCGAGCTACATCCGCGAGACGATCTTCGACGCCCGCTACTCACTGGTGCCGGAACTGAACAAGATGGGCGCCAAGGTCGAGATCGACAACAACGTCGCCATCGTGCACGGGCCGAGCGAGCTGCACGGGACGGACGTCGTCGCGCACGACCTGCGCGGCGGGGCGGCACTGATCCTCGCGGGCCTGGCCGCAGAGGGCGAGACCGTCATCTCCAACGGCTACTACATCGACCGCGGGCACGCCGCGATCGCCGAGCGGCTCCGCTCCCTCGGCGCCGATGTCGTCGCCGAGGAGCACGAGACCGGCGCCTGACCTCCGGTCAGTTGGCGTAGCCAGCTGACGTGGCAGGTCGGCGCGGCCAGCTGCCTGGCGCGGCCGACCTAGCGGCACACCTGTAACTGGGCCGCCCGGGCGGCCGTTTGATCCCGTTGCCCCACCCGTCACATCCGCCGCAATCGGTTGCTTCATCGTCCCGCCAGTGCTTCATCGCCGGAGATCGTGGGTCAAAAACGGCGCATATCCCCACTTATGACCCACGATCTTTCCGAAGACCGGCACGGGGGCGCGAGGCGGCTCTCCCGTCCTAGCCGACCCGGCCGAGATGGTCAACTTGTCAACCGATGCGCCCAACACGGCTTAAGCTGGCCCATCTTCGAACGGTCCCGATCTGGCTGCGCGCCGTGACTATTCTGGCGGCAGCGCCCGCAGGTGCGGCTATCCCCGGTGCGGGAAGGCGCTCGCCACGGCGAGGAACGCGTTGTTGGCGTCCGCGGTGCCGACCGAAACGCGGGCGCCTTCCCCGGCGAAGGGGCGGACGGAAATGCCCGCCGCCTCGCACGACCGGGCGAAGGCCGTGGTGTGCTCGCCGAGACGCAGCCAGACAAAGTTCGCCTCGCTTTCCGGGACCGTCCAGCCGTCGGCCCGCAGTGCGCCGGCCAGCCGGTCGCGCTCCTTGACCACGGCCGCGACGCGCTCCAGGAGCTCGCTCTCGGCGTTCAGCGAGGCGACCGCGGCGGCCTGGGCGACCGAGCTCACGGTAAAGGGCAGCATGGTCTTCCTGACCGCCTCCGCCACCGGCTCGTGGCCGACCAGGAAGCCCACTCGCAGCCCGGCCAGCCCGTAGGCCTTGGAGAAGGTACGCAGCACGGCCACGTTAGGCCGGCTGCGGTACAGGTTCAGGCCGTCCGGGACCAGCGAGTCACGGATGTACTCGTGGTAGGCCTCGTCCAGGATTACCAGGCAGTCGCCGGGAACCTGGTCGAGGAAGTCGGTCAGCTCCTGCTCCCGGACCACCGTGCCCGTGGGGTTATTCGGGTTGCAGACCAGCACCATCCGGGTGCGCGGAGTGATCGCCGCGGCTAGCGCGGCCAAGTCGTGGGTCTCCCCGCGCAGCGGGACGGTGACCGACGTGGCGTGCGCCAGGTCGGCCAGCGAGGGGTATGCCTCAAACGAGCGCCAGGCGTACACGACCTCGTCGCCGGGGTCGCTGACCGCCTCCATGAGCTGCTTGAGGACCCCTACCGAGCCGCACCCGACGGCGACGTGGGCGGCCGGCACCGCGAACCGCTCGGCCAGCGCTCCGGTCAGGGCCTCGGCCCCGTTGTCGGGGTAGCGGTGGATCTCGGCCCCCGCCGTCGCCAGCCCCTCGAGGACCGACGGCAGCGGCCCGTAGGGCGACTCGTTGGAAGAAAGCTTGTACGCCACTTGACCGGTGACGGCGACCGGAGCCTTACCGGGCTTGTACGCGGGCACGGTGTCGAGCACCGGGCGGAACCGGGGCGTGAGGTCACTCATGCCCTTAGATTACGGCCCGGCCGCCCGTACGACGGCGCCGTACGGGCGGCGCGGTGCTAGTCCGCGTCTAGTGTGCCCAGGGCCGCGCTGACCGCCGCGCTCAGCGTGACCGCCGGCCGGCCGATCAGGGCGGTAAGGTCGCCGCTGGCGGTGAAAAGCGTGCCGTGGGCTACGGCGGCGTCGGTCTCGGCGAGCATGTCCGCCATCAACCCGGGCACGCCGTGCGCCTTGAGGGCCTTGGCGTACTCAGCCTCCGGCAGGTCAACGTACCGGACCTCTTTGCCCGACTGCACGCTGATCTCGGCCGCGAGCTGCGCCAGCGTGAACGGCTCGTCGCTGCCGAGTTCGTACGCCTGGCCGGCGTGCCCGCCGGTGGTCAGCACCCGGACCGCCGCGGCGGCGTAGTCCGCCCTCGCCGCGGCGCTGATCCGGCCCTCGCCGGCGCTGCCGGGCACCACGCCCTGGGCTAGAAAGGCCGGCAGCCGGGCGGTGTAGTTCTCGTGGTACCAGCTGTTGCGCAGCAGCACGTAGGGCACGCCGCTGGCGCGCAGCAGCTTCTCGGTGGCCTGGTGGTCCGCGGCCAGGCTGATCGTCGTGGCTTCGGCGTTGACGATGCTGGTGTAGGCGACGAGGCCGGTGCCCGCTTCCCGCGCGGCGTCGATGACGTTGCGGTGCTGCGCCACCCGGCCGCCCGGCTCCATCGCGGAGACCAGCAGCACGCGGTCCGCGCCGGCCACCGCTGCGCGCACCGCCGCCGGGTCGCCGAAGTCCACGGCGCGCACCTGCACGCCCCGGTCGGTGCCTTCGTCTCGCCGCCGCAGCCGACGTCACGCCCCAAGGGCCGGCAGGCGGAGGGAGGACGGGTTTCGCCGGCCATCGAAGCCGCCTGGAACGCCACCGGGCCCTTCCGGCCGCTGCCTGGGACGGCGACGACAAGCAAGGCGCGGGCCGACCGGGCTGACTTGATTTTAGTGGGTCACGCAGTCAGGGGTTGCTGTCGAGTAGAAGTAGCCGAGGTGTAGCAGCCACCGGCCGTCCTCGGTGTCCGCTGCGCCACATGTCACCGCGCCGCGCAGGTCAGACGCGTCGCGGCCGCGTGCCCGGGTCCGCTGTCGATCTGGTTTGTCATTCAAGCCAGCCGTGGTGGCGCAGGGCCTCGAGCCAGCGGCCGTAACCGTCTTCCATCGCCCCGCGGACGGCCGGGTCCGGCTCTACCACCCGCGGTGGGCGGACCATAGTTTTGACTGCCGTGGCCAGGTCTGGGTGCACAGTTCCCCCGGCGGCCAGCAAGCACGCGCCCACAGACGTGCTGGCTCCGGCGGCGATCGCGATGCCGTCACCGAGCACAGTGGCCCGGATCGCGGACCATACCTGGCTACGGGCTCCGCCGCCAACCGTGATCACTGGCTCGTGACGGTGTGCGCCGAGGGCGGCGAGCCGCTCGTAGCAAAGGCGTTCCAGGTAGGCGACGCCTTCCAGGTCGGCCCGGTAGGCGTCAGCTTCGCCGGCGGGTGTCCCCTCGGCGAAGCCGGCCGCGTCCGGCCGGACGATCGGGAACCGTTCGCCTTGCTGGCGCAGTGGCCAGCTGATGACCGTCGAAGGGCCATGGGCGGCCGCCGCCTGATCGAGCTCGGCCAGGCGGCCGGAGCCCCAGCGGGCCAAGGCGCTGCCCCCGGTGTTGGAAGCGCCGCCGGGTAGCCACCACCCAGCCGGATGGCGGTGTGAGTAAATGCTGCCTTGCGGGTCTTTGACCAGAGTGGTCGTAACTCCCTTGACCACTAGCGTCGTACCGAGGACGGTCGCAAACTGGCCCGGAGCGGCTGCTCCGGCGGCCAGCTGGCCGGCGCAGCCGTCGGTCATGCCCAGGCGGACGGCGCACCCTTCCGGCAGTCCGGTGAGCGCCGCTGCCTCCGCGCTCACCTGTCCCGCTGCTGACGTAGGAGGACTGACGTCCGGCAAGACTTTGCGAGGGATGCGAAGAGCGTCGAAAACCTCGTTAGCCCATTCTCGGTCAAGGACGTCGTATCCGCTCTTCAGCGCGTGACTCCAGTCGACCGGCACGCGATGACCGGCCAGCTTCCACCCGATGAGGTCGGGTACGTGTGCCAGCAGCCAAGGCTCGCCTATGTAGCAGGCGGCTAGCCAGGCGATGCGGGGCAGGCTGAAAGAGGTGGTCATGGTGATGCCCATCCGCTCCCATCGTTCGCGCCCTGCCTCCTGGGCGGTCTCGGCTTCCCGGACGGCTCTCCGGTCGTCGTACATCAAGGCCGGTCCCAGAGGAGATCCGTCCGGACTGACCGCCGCCACGGTGCCGGAGGTGCCGGCGACGCTGACTGCCCGGACCACGCCATGGCCGGCCGTGTCAGACAGGGCCTGACGCAAGGCTGTCGCAGTCACTGGCCACCAGGCGGCGGCATGCTGCTCGGACCAGCCCGGGCGCGGCCGCCGCACAGCGGGCAGAGCTCTTTCCGCGGTGGCCACGACCGTGCCGGCCGGATCGCATACGGTGACGCGTACCGCGGCGGTGGCGATATCGATCCCCGCCACCAGGTCAGCTGGCATGATCAGCACCGTTCATCACGGTCAGTACCGCTGGCAGTTCGGCCAGGTTGGCTATCACCGCGTCGGGCTCGTCCCGCTGAGCCAGCGTCGGCTCTGGCGGCGCCTCGCCGCGGAGCACCCACACCGAGCGCAGCCCGACACGGTGCGCGCCGCGAACGTCGGTGTCCAGGCGATTACCCACATGCACCGCGTCGCGCGCCAAAACATCGGCTTCCCGCAGCGCGTGCTGAAAAATCCGCGGGTCCGGTTTTTCCGCTCCGACGTCGTCGGAGATAGCCCACACGTCGATGAACAAAGCGATGCCGTCCCGCTCCAAGGC
>DASWUW010000444.1:0-6426 GCA_036406335.1 Trebonia sp. | reverse complement strand
GGTCGCAGTCACAACCGCGACATTACCGGTACGGGCCCGGGCGCCGGCCGGCGCCAGGAACCCAAGGAATGGCCGCGATGCCCGACAATTGACGGGTGAACCAGCCGCGAGTCACCGAGAAGAAGGCCGGGCGAGCCCGGGGGGCCGCCGCGCCCGCCCGTCCCGCACCGGAGGGGCCCGCCTTCCGGTCCGGGTTCGCGTGCCTGGTCGGCCGTCCCAACGTGGGCAAGTCCACGCTGACTAACGCCCTGGTCGGGGCCAAGGTGGCGATCACCAGCAACCGGCCCCAGACCACCCGGCGGGTAATCCGCGGGGTGGTGCACCGGCCGGACGCGCAGCTGGTGATCGTGGATACCCCGGGTCTGCACCGCCCGCGGACGCTGCTCGGCGAGCGGCTCGACAGCCTGGTCCGCTCCACGCTGACCGAGGTGGACGTGATCGGCTTCTGCGTCCCGGCGCCCGACGCCGTCGGCCCGGGTGACAAGTACCTGGCCCGGGAACTCGCCGCGGTCGCCGGCACCCCGGTGGTGGCGATCGTCACCAAGACCGACGAGGTCTCGCCGGAGCGGGTCGCGGCGCAGCTCCTCGCGGTCAGTGAACTGGGCGAGTGGGCCGACGTGGTCCCGGTCTCCGCGGTGGGCGGCTTCCAGCTTGACGTGCTGGCGGACATCCTGGTCAGCCACCTGCCGGAAGGCCCGGCGCTCTACCCCGAGGGCGAGCTGACCGACGAGCCCGAGCTGATCATGGTGGCCGAGCTGATCCGCGAGGCCGCGCTGGAAGGCGTCCACGACGAGTTGCCGCACTCGATCGCCGTGCTGGTCGAAGAGATGGGCCCGCGTGAGGACCAGCCGGACCTGATCGACGTGCACGCGGAGCTGTACGTGGAGCGCCCGAGCCAGAAGGCGATCGTCATCGGCACCAAGGGCGCCCGCCTGAAGGAGGTCGGCACCCAGGCCCGCCAGCAGATCGAGGCGCTGCTGGGCAGCCGTGTCTACCTGGACCTGCACGTGCGGATCGCCAAGGACTGGCAGCGTAACCCTAAGTACCTGCGCCGCCTCGGCTTCTACGACTAGTCGCGGAGGGCGGCCGCTACGCCGAGTTCGCAGTTGTGGAATTCGGGAATCAGCGGCACGAAGCCGAGCGCGTCGTTGACCGCGATCATGTGCTGGTTGGCGGACGCGTTGCCGGTCTCGACCCGGTCCACCGCCGGCTCGGCCCCGGCCAGCCACTCGAGCAGCGTGGTCTTCACCAGCAGCCCGGGCCGGTGCCCGCGGTGCGGGCCGGTCACCGCGGTGAGCCCCTGGTGTCCCCACCGCGGGTCACCCGGTTCGACCGAGAGATGGGTCATCGCGACCAGCTCGCGGCTGGCGTCGTGGACCGCTCTCACTGTGCAGGTACGCAGCCCCATAGCCGCCAGCGGGGCGTCAGACCGCTCCCGCACCCGGCTCGCGTCCCAGCTTTCGGCCTGCACGCCTTCGTCGTGGGGGCGTCGGCGTAGGCGTTCAGCACCCGCGCCAGCGGCTCCTGGTATTCCGGCGGCGTCGGCCCGGTCCAGCGCACCAGCGAGTAGCCGGCGGCGGCGGCCCGCCGGGCGGCGTGCCGGAGCAGGGCCCGGCCCAGACCGCGGCGGCGGCAGTCCGGCCGGACCACGATCAGCAGGTCGGCTCGGTCCTGGTTTTCCAGGTCGGGCAGTTGCAGGCGGTACCAGCCGGCCACGTGACCCGGTTCCGGCCCGGGGCTGTACCCGGTCCCGGCCGGGTCGCCGGTGAAGCCGAGGCTGAGCCAGGCGCCCAGGACCGGCGCGGACATCCGGGAGCCGTCCGGGTCGTCGATGTCCAGGGCAGCCGCCCAGGCCGCCTGGATGCCGCGCAGCGCCGCCGTGTCGGCCGGCTGCCAGCGCCTGATCCGCGGAGGGTCAGTCAACGCTCACCTCAGCATGTCGGCCACGGAGATCTGGTAGTCCCGGTAACCGGGCTCGACCACCCGGTATCCGAGCTGCTCGTTGACCGCGATCATGTGCTCGTTCGTGGCGGCGTTCCCGGTCGCGATCCATTCCAGCTCCGGCTCGGCCTCGGCCAGCAGCTCCAGCATCGCCGTCTTGACCAGCAGCCCCAGCCGGTGCCCCCGGTGCGGCCGGGTAACCGCCGTGAGCTGCTGGTACCCGCAGGCGGGCTGATCCGGGCAGACCGACACCTCGCTGTAGGCGGCCATCTCCCCGGTCGCGTCCGCGATCGCGGCGATGCTGTGCGCGCGTACCAGCCCCAGGCGCTCGTAGATGCCCGTCCGCTCCCGGACCCGGTCGGCGTCCCAGATCGCCGGCTCCTCGTTCTCGCCGTGCGGCGCGTCGTTGAACGCGTTGAACACCCCGGCCATGCCGGCTCGGTACTGGTCGGGAATGGCGCCGTCCCAGGACACCAGCGTGTAGCCGTCCGCGGCCTTTTCCGCCGCCGCGCGCAGCGTCGCGACGGTGCCCGGCGCGATCTCGCGCAGGTACTGCATCCGGCGGACCTCCTCCAGGTCCAGCTTGGCCCCGACCGCCTGGGCGAACGCGTCCCCGTCGCCCCCGGTCGTCACCTCGGCGTCAAACTGGGTCCGGCCGTGCGCCTGCGCCCGCGCTCCCGCGTGCCGCAGCAGCTCGCGGCCGATACCGCGCCGCCGCACGGCCGGGTGCACCGTGGGGCCGCCGAACGCCTTGTCCAGGTTCTCCAGGTCGGGCAGGCCGATCCGGTGGTAGCCGACGACGCTGCCGTCGTCGGCGGTGGCGACCCAGAACTCGGCGGGCGTCTTCTCCCAGCCGTAAAGCAGGAACGCGGCGAACAGGCCAGGGGACTGAGGCGGCTCGATCGGCTCGTCCGCCGCGTGCGCCGCGAGCATGACGTCGTAGCATGCCCGGGTGGTTTGCTCGTCCGCCGGATCCCACTGTTCGATGCGCATCTTTCAAGCCAACCTCACCCGGCCGGGAGCCGCCACAGCTTTTTGACCTGCAGTAACTCATTGTAACGATACGTATACTTAAACATACTTAGCCGATATCGACAGTTACATAACGATCTAATCCTCCGGCCGTGACCGCGCGCTACGCTGGTTGTCTGGCGCTGGTGGACGAGGGGACGGCGCCGATTGACGAGAGGACAGACATGCTCATCATCTGGGGCCTGCGAGTCATCTACCGCACGCTCGGGCGCGGGGCGTTCTTCTGCCGCCGCTGCGGGGGGGACCGCGAGTACCGGCGGCGGACGGGCCGCCGCTTCGTAACCGTCTTCTTCATTCCGCTCGTCCCGCTGATGCCGACGGGCGAGCACGTGCAGTGCCTGACCTGCAAGACCAGGTACGTCACGGAGGTGCTGAAGCTGCCCACCAGCGCCGCGATGCAGGTGGCCCTGGTCGGCGGAATGCGCGCGCTGGTCGCGGTCATGCTGCGGGCAGGCGACACCGACAGCCCGCTGGCCCGCCGCCGCGCCCTCGACGCCGTGGCCGGCGCCGGCCACGGCGGCTACGGCGAACTGCTCCTGGACCGGGACCTGGCCGGGCCGGCCGACGCAGGCAGGCCGAAGATCGCCGCGCTCGGCGGCCAGCTCCAGGTCGAGGCGCGCGAGTGGTGCCTGGCCGAGGCGATCAGGATCGCCCTGGCGGACGGGCCGCTGACCGGGGCCGAGCGCGCTGCCGCGGAATACCTGGCGGCCACCCTCGGCATGACGCAGGCGCAGGCCATCGGTGTGATCGCGCTCACCGAGCAGAATGCCGGCCTGTAGGTATTTCCCCTGGTCAAACCCATAAAACGGGGATCTGCGGCAACGCCGGCGCGGGGGCCCGCCGGGACGCCGCCGTCAGTCCTGCTATGCTGGCACTCGTTATGTCGCACGAGCTGCTCCTCCTTAGCGGCCGCGGCGGGGGCCGATAAAGGCTGGCTCCCTCGTCGCGGGTGCTTGGCCTGTCTGCTGGCCGCCAACCGGGACAATTCCCGCCGCGAATCACGAAGGACACCGCAGCGATGACGCAGCAGAACCGCACGTACCCGTCCGTAGCGCCCATACAGCCGCAGCCGAGCGGCATGCCGTGCTACCGGTACACCCCGTTCAAGCCGGTTGACCTCCCCGACCGCACGTGGCCGGCCAAGGTCGTGACCAAGGCCCCGCGCTGGCTCTCCACCGACCTGCGGGACGGCAACCAGGCGCTGATCGACCCGATGTCGCCGACCCGCAAGCGGGCCATGTTCGACCTCCTGGTGAAGATGGGCTACAAGGAGATCGAGGTCGGCTTCCCGAGCGCCAGCCAGACCGACTTCGACTTCGTCCGCGAGCTCATCGAGGGCGACAAGATCCCGCAGGACGTCCGCATCTCCGTGCTGACCCAGGCCCGCGAGGACCTGATCGAGCGCACCATCCGGTCGCTGGAGGGTGCCCAGCGCGCCACCGTGCACATGTATAACGCGACCGCGCCGACGTTCCGCGAGGTGGTCTTCCGCAACAGCCGGGAAGAGACCAAAGCGCTGGCCGTCGAGGGCACCCGCCACGTCATGCGCTACGCGGAGCAGATCCTCGGCGAGGCCACTGACTTCGGCTACGAGTATTCGCCCGAGATCTTCATGGACACCGAGCTGGACTTCGCCCTGGAGACCTGCGAGGCGGTGATGGATGTCTGGCAGCCGCGCCCGGACCGGGAGATCATCCTCAACCTGCCCTGCACGGTCGAGCGCTCGACCCCGAACGTGTACGCCGACCAGATCGAGTGGATGAGCCGTCACCTGAGCCGCCGCGACTCGGTCTGCGTGTCGGTGCACACCCACAACGACCGCGGCACCGCCGTGGCCGACGCCGAGCTGGCCGTGCTGGCCGGGGCCGACCGGGTCGAGGGCTGCCTGTTCGGGAACGGCGAGCGCACCGGTAACGTCTGCCTGGTCACCCTGGGCCTGAACCTGTTCAGCCAGGGCATCGACCCGATGATCGACTTCAGCGACATCGACGAGGTTCGCCGGACTACCGAGTACGTCAACCAGCTCCCGGTTCACCCCCGCCACCCGTACGCGGGCGAGCTGGTCTACACCGCGTTCTCCGGCTCGCACCAGGACGCGATCAAGAAGGGTTTCGAGGCCATCGAGGCCAAGGCCGAGGCGGCGGGCACGCCGGTCGGCGAGTACCCGTGGGACGTGCCCTACCTGGCGATCGACCCGCACGACGTCGGCCGCTCCTACGAGGCCGTCATCCGGGTTAACAGCCAGTCGGGCAAGGGCGGCGTCGCCTACGTTATGAAGACCGGCCACTCGCTCGACCTGCCGCGCCGTCTGCAGATCGAGTTCTCCCGGGTAATCCAGGTCCGCACCGACGAAGAGGGCGGCGAGGTCACCCCGGCCCAGATCTGGGAATCGTTCGGCCGCGAGTACCTGACCCCGGGCGATGTCCAGCTGCTCGGCCACCAGTCGTCCTCGGTGGTGGACGGCAAGCACAAGCTCGCCGCCGCGCTGTCGGTCGGCGGAACCCCGCAGGAGGTGGAGGGCACCGGCAACGGTCCCATCTCCGCGTTCTGCGCCGCCCTGGCCTCGGTCGGCATCGACGTCCGGGTGCTGGACTACGCCGAGCACGCCCTCACCGAGGGAACCGACGCCCAGGCCGCCTCGTACGTAGAGGTAGCGGTAGGCGACCAGACCCTGTGGGGCGTAGGCATCGACACCAACACGGCCACCGCCTCGATGCGCGCCATCCTAAGCGCCGTCAACCGCTCCCGCCGCGCCTAGCCGCCAGCGCTTCACCTCCCTCACCTCCCGAACGGACCCGCGGCTCCGCCTTCCCCCCACCCCGGCCCAGGAAGGCGGACCCGCTGTTCCCGGAAACTTGCACCCCGCCTGGGGGGTGCAAGTTTCCGGGATCATGGCCGACCCGCCCTGTCGGTGCCATGCGGGAGAATGGAGGGGTGCAAGGGTACCGGGATGACGGCGTCGTGCTGCGGACGCAGAAGCTGGGCGAGGCGGACCGCATCATCACCCTCCTCACCCGGCACAACGGACGGGTTCGGGCGGTCGCCAAGGGAGTCAGGCGCACCAAGTCGAGATTCGGGGCCCGGCTCGAGCCGTTCACCCATGTCGACGTGATGGTGCACCCGGGCCGCTCGCTCGACACCATCACCCAAGCCGAAGTAATCCGGGCCTACGGTACGCCCCTGGTCAGCGATTACCCGAAGTACACGGCGGGGACGGCAATGCTGGAGACCGCCGAGCGCTTCACCCCGGTGGAGAAGGAACCCGCCATCCGCCAGTTCCTGCTGCTGATCGGCGGCCTGCGCGCACTCGGCGCCGCCGTCCAGCCCGCCGCCGCCGACGACCGCTCTTCAGCCGACCCCGGTGACCGGCCCGCCGGGGAAGAGCCTTCTGACCCCGCGACGGCCGGCGAGGCTCCGCGCGATCCCCGCATGGTGCTTGACGCCTACTTCCTC
>DASWUW010000443.1:0-9591 GCA_036406335.1 Trebonia sp. | reverse complement strand
GTGGCCCGACATCCGGCTGAACACCCGGGTCACCACGGCTACCTGGGACGACGCGGCGGGCGAGTGGACGGTGACCACGGACTCCGGCGGCTGCGTCAGCGCCCGGTTCCTGGTCTCCGCGGCCGGGGTCCTGTCGCAGCTTCAGGTACCGGACCTGCCGGGCCTGGACACCTTCGAGGGCCCCTGGTACCACACCTCGAGATGGCCGGCCGAGGGCGCCGACTTCACCGGCAAGCGGGTCGGGCTGGTCGGCACCGGGTCCAGCGGCATCCAGATCGCGCCGGAGATCGCGGCCGCGGCCGAGCAGCTGTACGTGTTCCAGCGGACGGCGAACTTCGCGGTCCCGAACCGGAACCGCCCCTGGGAAGAGGCGGAGGAACGCGCGTTCAAGGAGCGCTACCGGGAGTACCGCGCCGAGGCGCGCGAGTCGTTCCTCGGGGTGCCGGTGCCCGGGACCGGGCGGCCGGTCCTGTCCGAGCCGCCGCAGGACGTGCAGCGGACGTTCGCCGAGCGCTGGCAGGCCGGCGGCGGGATGCCCTTCCTCGGCGCCTACACCGACCTGGTGGTGTCGCAGGAGGCCAACGACGTGGTGGCCGAGTTCCTGCGGGACCGGATCCGGGAGATCGTGACCGATCCCGCGGTGGCCGAACTGCTCTGCCCGCGGGGCTTCCCGGTCGGCGCCAAGCGGCTGGCCCAGAGCGACGACTACTACGCGATGTTCAACCGGCCGAACGTCACCCTGGTGGACATCCGGTCGGCGCCGATCGAGTCCGCCTACCCGGGCGGGGTGAAAACCGCGGCCGACTCCTACGAACTGGACGCGCTGGTGTTCGCGACCGGGTTCGACGCGCTGACCGGGGCGCTGTTCGCGATGGACATCCGGGGCGCGGGCGGCCTGCGGCTGCGCGACGCGTGGTCCGCGGGGGCGCGGGCCTACCTGGGAGTGGCCGCCGCCGGGTTCCCGAACCTGTTCGTCATCACCGGCCCCGGGTCGCCCGCGGTCTTCTCCAACGTGGTGCTGTCCATCGAGCAGCACGTGGAGTGGATCCGGGACTGCGTCACCTGGCTGGACTCCCGCGGTTACACGCGGATCGAGCCCGACGCGGCGGCCCAGGACGAGTGGATGGCGCACGTGACCGAGGTCGCGAACGGGACGCTGTTCCCGCGGGCGGACTCCTGGTACGTGGGGGCGAACATTCCCGGCAAGCCCCGGGTGTTCACCTCCTACGTGGGCGGATGCGGGCCCTACCGGGCCCGCTGCGACGCCGTGGCCGCGGCGGGCTACACGGGGTTTGCCCTTTCCGCGGCGTGAGCGGACTCTTGGTCTAGGTAAGGCCTGACTTCAACGGTGACTGTCGGCTCTTGGAGGTAAGCGGTGGCGGTTTCGGTGCACCCGCAGGTGCAGCAGATCCTGGACGTGAAGGCCGCCGCGGGCGCGCCGCCGCTGTGGGAGCTATCCCCCGACGAAGCCCGGGCCGGGGTCGAGACGGCCAACGCCGCGATCCCGGTCGGACCGGACCTGGAATCGGTGCGCGACATCGTCATCCCCACCCCGGCGGGCCCGGTCCCGGCCCGGGTGTACTCGCCGTCGGCCGCCGCGCCGGGAGTCGTCGTCTACTACCACGGCGGCGGCTGGGTGGTCGGCTCGCTCGACAGCTGGGACTCTTCCGTCCGGGCCCTCGCCGTGGCTTCCGGGTGCGACGTGGTGAGCGTGGACTACCGGCTCGCGCCGGAGCACGTCTTCCCGGCCGCGGCCGACGACGCGTACGCCGCGCTGCTCTGGATAACCTCGCCCGCCGGGCTGGCGGCCGGGCGGCCGGTGGTGGTGGCCGGGGACAGCGCCGGGGGAAACCTCGCCGCCGTCTCCGCGCTGCGGGCGCGGGACACCGGCGGGCCCGCCGTCGTCCTGCAGGTCCTCGTCTACCCGGTCGTCGACTGCGACCTGGACCGGCGTTCGTACCGCGAGTACGACGGGGACGAGTTCATCCTGAACCGGCGGGACATGACCTGGTTCTGGGACCACTACGTGCCTGACCAGGCCGCGCGCCGCACTCCGTACGCCTCGCCGCTGCGGGCGGCCGGCCTGACCGGGCTGCCGCCCGTCTACATGGTCACGGCCGAGCACGACCCGCTGCGGGACGAGGGGTTCGCCTACGCGGACCGGCTGCGGGACGCGCGGGTACCGGTGGAGCACCGGCACTACGGGTCGCAGATCCACGCGTTCTTTACCTTCACCGGGGTGCTTGACGACGCCGACAAAGCGGTGAACGAGGCCGGGCTGGCGATCCGGTCGGCGGTGGAAGCGGCAGCCGAGGCGTCCGCCGGACCACCCGGGACTGATTAACCAATGACAGTGGACGTCTGGGCACATCAGGATGTGCCCAGATGTCCACCGTCTTTTCTAACCAGAGAGGGAGGGCATGATGCGGGCTAGCGCGGCGGTTTTCGAGAAGCTGTTCACGCCGTTGTCGGTGACTGAGGTGGAGGTTGAAGCCCCCAGGGCGGGTGAGGTGCTGGTGAAGGTGGTGGCCGCGGGGGTCTGCCACACGGACGCGCTGGCCCGGGACGGGGATATGCCGTTCCCGGCGCCAGGTGTCCTCGGCCACGAGGGCGCGGGCGTGGTGGAAGCGGTCGGTGACGGCGTCACCAGCGTGTCGGCCGGCGACAAGGTGGTGATCGGCTGGCCCTGGTGCGGCTCGTGCCGCAACTGCCTGGAAGGGCAGCCGCGGTACTGCCTGCAGCTGGGGCCGCTGGTCGTCGCCGGGGCGCGGGCGGACGGGTCGACGTCGCTGCGCCGGCTGGACGGGTCATCGCTGCACAGCCATTTCTTCGGCCAGTCGTCGTTCGCCTCGTACTCCGTCTGCGCCGCCAACGCCCTGGTGAAGGTGCCCGGCGACACCGACGTGACGCTGCTCGGGCCGCTGGCCTGCGGGATCTCTACCGGGGCGGGGGCGGTCCTCAACGCGCTGCGGCCGTTTGCCGGCTCGTCCATTGTCGTTTACGGGGCCGGCGCGGTCGGGCTGTCGGCGATCATGGCGGCGCGACTGACCGCGGCGACGCACATCATCGCGGTGGACAAGCTCGCGTCCCGGCTCGCGCTCGCGTCCGAACTGGGCGCGACCGAGACCATCGACGTGTCGAGCGGCACCGACCCGGTCGCGGCGGTGCACGAGATCTGCGGCGGGCCCGCGGACTTCAGCCTGGACTGCGCGGGGAACGTCAACGTACTGCGGCAGGCGGCCGACTCGGTCGGCATGCGGGGCACGGTGGCGCTGATCGGCGGGGCGCCCGCCGGGGCGGAGTTCTCCCTCGACCACTTCACCACCCTGTGGGGCAAGCGGGTGACCGGCATCCTCGGCGGCGAGGGACGGTCGGCGTCGCTGATCAACACGCTCATCACCCTCAATGCCCAGGGCCGGTTCCCCTACGACCGGCTGATCCAGAAGTTCCCGCTGGACCAGGTGAACGAGGCACTCGAAGCGTCCCACCACGGCGACGTCATCAAGCCGGTGCTGGAAATGCCCTTATGGCCGATATTTGCCGAATAATTGCTATACCGGCCTGTCAATAGCCATCTCTGCCGGTGACGAGGCAAGTAATAATAACGCTTAGTTACGGTCGCTACTTTGCGTAATGATGGCGAAACGCGTGACATGGCGACGTTGGCCTGGCTACAATTCTGGCCGTACCGGTAAAGGGGATCCGGATAATCGGGTAGCCGGACGCAGCACTACCTTTAGTCCGCGACTCGCCGCCCGGTTACTGACCGGGCTGGGGCACCTGTGCACTCGCGCGGGATGCGGCAGACGTCAGCATTGCTAACTTTGGCTGGTAGCTGGCCGACAGTACTGGGGAAACGCCTAGCGGCCAGGTCAGGGCGGTTTTTTTGCGCTGCCTGAATACCGGGTGTGAGCTATGAAGCGGGGGCTTAGCTTAGATGAACAAGTCAGCATATAATTCCAGGGTACTTACGCAGTCACGGCAACGCGACATGCTGGCCGAGGCGCGGGAAGCACGGCTGGCGCGGGAAGCCGGACAGGAAAACCGTGCGGTACTGCCTGTTCCTTATCCCGTTACCCGGCGGCGGCGATTCCGGCTGGCCGGCCTTTTCGGGGCGTAGCAAATACGCCACGACAAGACGGCGGGAATGCGCCACCGGTGGTCTGCGGCGACTTCGGTGGCGTATTCCCGCTCTTTCGGTGACGCCGGAAGGTTACCGGCGGTCCAGGGCCTGGTCCAGGTTGACCGCGGCGCTGATCAGGGCCAGGTGGGTAAAGGCCTGGGGGAAGTTGCCGAGGGCCTCGCCCGAGAGGCCGATCTGCTCGGCGAACAGGCCCAGGTGATTGGCGTAGGTGAGCATCTTCTCGAAGACCATGCGGGCCTCGCGCACCCGGCCCGCCCGGGTCAGCGCCTCCACGTACCAGAAGGAGCAGAGGCTGAAGGTGCCCTCGCCGTCGGCGATGCCGTCGACCCCGGTCAGGGCGTAGCGGTTGACCAGGCTGTCGGAGACCAGCTCGCCGCTGATCCGGTCCAGGGTGGCGAGGAAACGCGGGTCGGTAGGGCCGGCAAACTTGACCAGCGGCATGACCAGCAGAGAGGCATCCAGGAGCTGGCTGCCCGGGTACATCACGTAGGTCTTCAGGTCGGGGTCCCAGCACTGCTCCTGGACGAACCGGTGGGCCTGGGCGGCCAGCTTGCGCCAGCGTTCGACCGGGGCGGGCAGCCCGCGGTCCCGGGCGACGCGCGCCGCCCGGTCGTAGGCGACCCACGTCATCAGGGCCGAGTAGGTGAACCGCTGACGCGGGCCGCGGATCTCCCATACGCCCTCGTCGGCTTCCGTCCAGTGCTTACTCAGCCAGTCCAGCCGCTTGGACAGGCCGGTCCACAGGTCGTAGGAGATCGGCACCTCCCGGTTGTAGAGGTACACCGAGTCCATGATCTCGCCGTAGATGTCGAGCTGACGCTGGCCGACCGCGCCGTTGCCGACCCGCACCGGCTTCGCGCCGTTGTAGCCCTCCAGATGGTCGAGAGTCATCTCGGGCAGGTGATCGCTGCCGTCCACGGTGTACATGATCATCACGTCACGTTCCGCGGTGGCGGTCTCGCAGCGCTTCTGCAGCCAGTCCATAAAGCTCGCCGCCTCTTCCAGGAAGCCGAGCCGCATCAGCGAGTAGACGGTGAACGAGGCGTCCCGCAGCCAGGCGTAGCGGTAGTCCCAGTTGCGCGTGCCGCCCGGCTCCTCCGGCAGCGAGGTCGTCGGGGCGGCGACCAGGGCGCCGGTCGGGTGGTAGACGAGGAGCTTAAGCGCGAGCGCGGACCGGTGGACCATCTCGCGCCAGCGCCCGGTGTAGCGGGACTGGCCCAGCCAGCTCTGCCAGAAGTCCTGGGTCCGGCCGAAGAGCTCGTCGGTCTCGCCCTCGGCGACCGGCCTGATCTCGCCGCTCCACTCCAGGTGGAAGTCGGCGGTCTCCCCCTCGGCCAGGGTGAACGTGGCGGCCACGCCGCTGTCTTCGGCCTTGAGGTTAACGCTGGTGCGCAGCACCGCGCGGCCCATCGGCGAGGTGAAGACCGCGCCGGTGCCCTCGATGATCCGGACGTCGTGTCCCAGCCGGCCGTAGTCGAACGCCGGGTGGCAGGCCAGCTCGAACCGGACCGTGCCGCGGACCGCGCGGGCCTGCCGGACCAGCAGGTCACGGGCCCGTCCGGCCGCCCGGGTCTCAGGGACCATGAAGTCGATGACCTCGCCCACCGCGTCCTTGCCCTGGAAGCGGGTGAGCAGGATGTTGGTGTCGGGCAGGTAGAGCTGCTTCGGCTTGGCGTAGCTGGTGCGGGCGGTGAGGGAAAAATAACCGCCGCGGCGCTTGTCCAGCAGAGCTCCGAACAGGCTCGGCGCGTCGAAGCGCGAAGGACAGTACCAGTCGACCGTGCCGTCGGTGCCGATCAGGGCGACCGTGCGCAGGTCACCCACGATGCCGTGCTCCTCGATGGGGAGGTAGCCGTGCGGCGGCCCGGTCCGGGCAGTCCCGTTACCCGCGGGGAAATGCTCCATTCACCCCATGGTCGGGGGCCATCGTTACGGGCGCATTTCCCGGCCCTGGTCAGGGGGTGTGTTTTGCGTCGCCCGGCAGTGCCGGCAGATTCTTTGGGAATCACTAAGAATGGCGGCCGGTTTCTACTCAGTCGGTGCGGAGTCCTACCGTGTAGGCGTGACTTCTCCGCAGGTATCTGTGCTCGTGGTCGAGGACGACCCGGGCATCGCGACGCAACTGGTGCGCGGTCTAGAACGCGCCGGCTACGCCGCCGACAGCGTGGCCATGGGCGCCGAGGCGCTGCGACGGCCGCACTCCGATGTAGTGCTGCTCGACCTCGGGCTGCCGGATGTGGACGGCATCGACGTATGCCGCAGGCTCCGCGCGGACTCCGACGCCGCGATCATCGTGGTGACGGCCCGGGACCAGGAGGCCGACCGTGTCCTCGCGCTCGACGAAGGGGCCGACGACTACCTGGTCAAGCCGTTCGGGCTGGCCGAGCTGCTGGCCCGGATCCGCGCCGTGCTGCGGCGCGGGCAGCGGGCGGGCGGCGCGGCCGGCCCGCACGAGGTCCTGCGGCACGGGCCGCTCACCGTCGACCTGCGCACCCGGAAGGTGATGATGTCGGGCACCGAGGTGGCCCTGACCCCCAAGGAGTTCGCCATCCTGGAGTGCCTGGCCAGCGACCCCGGCCGGCTCGTCAGCAGGCAGGAGATCGTCGAGCGGGCCTGGGACGAGCACTGGTACGGGCCGACCAAGGTCCTGGACGTGCACCTGGCGGCGCTGCGGCGCAAGATCGGCGACCCCGCGCTCATCGAGACCGTGTACGGCCACGGCTTCCGGCTGGCCGACCGGCCCGCCTGGCCGCCCGGTCCGGCCGGTGCGCCGCCCGGTCCGGCCGGTGCGCCGTCCGGACCGGGCGACCCGAGTGGTCACGCGGGTTAGACCATGACCAGACGGGTCGTGGCCGCGCTGCTCACGCTGACGCTGACGATCCTGGTGGCGGCGGTGGTACCACTCGCGCTGGGCGCTATCGCGCACTCGCGGGACGCGTTCATCTCCGGCTCGGCGCGCACCGCCGCCACGGTCGCCACGCTCGCCGAGACGCGGCTGGCGGACAACACCGCCGACCCGGCGCTGTCGGCCGCGATGCTGTCGGCCGCCCGCCAGCACGACGAACTGCTGCTGCTGGACCGGCACGGGAAGGTGGTCCTCTCCCAGGGGGTACCGCGGGACAGCGACTGGCGGAGCCTGCTCGCCCAGGCCGCCCAGCAGAACGGGCCGAACACCGAGCTGACCAGCAGCCGGGCGATCGTCGTGCAGACCGTCTACAGTGACGGCGCACTCAGCGGCACGCCGATCGGCACGGTGGTCCTGGAGCGGCCCACCGACGGGCTCAACCAGCAGATCGACAGCCTGTGGCTGTACCTCATCGGGCTGTCCAGCGCCGCCATGGCGGCCGCGGTGCTGATCGCCATCTACTTCGGCCGCTGGGTCAGCAGGCCGCTGGCGCGGCTGAATACCGCCGCCCGGGCCATCGCCGACGGCGACCTCTCAGTCCGGGCCAAGGCCGGCTACGGGCCGCCGGAGCTGCGCCGCATGGCGGCCACGTTCAACATGATGGCCGGGCGGCTGGAAGCCCTGGTCCACGGGCACCGCGCGATGCTGGCCGACGCCTCGCACCAGCTGCGCACGCCGCTGACCGCGCTCCGGCTGCGTCTCGACCTGCTCGCGGTTGACTCCTCCCCCGCCACCGCGGCCGAGCTGGCCGGGGCGCAGGAGGAGATCGCCCGCCTGTCGCGGCTGGTCGACGGGCTGCTCGCCACCGCCCGGGCCGAGTCGGTGACCGAGCAGCTGGAGCACATCGACCTGGACGAAGCGGTGAGCGAGCGGGTCGCCGCCTGGCACCCGGTGGCCGACGGGCACGGGGTCAAGCTGCTGGCCGAGCTGGACGGCTCCGTCCCCCTCGTCGCCCTCGGCGCCGGGCACCTCGAGCAGGTGCTCGACAACCTGATCGACAACGCCATCGAGGCGATCGGCGACGCCGGCGGTACCGTCCGGGCCTGCGTGGGCCGGTCGGACGCGGGCGTCGTGCTCACCATGGCCGACGACGGTCCCGGCATGACCGCGCGGGAACGGTCCCGCGCGTTCCTCCGGTTCACCACCGGCAGCCAGAACGGCACCGGGCTCGGGCTGGCCATCGTGCACCGGCTGGTCACCGCCAACGGCGGCAGCATCCGGCTCGCGGACACCCCGGGGGGCGGGCTGACCGTCGAGCTGGAGTTCCCCTGGGCGGAAGGCGAGCCGGGCCGGTAAACGCGCGGTTAAAGGTCTGGCCGGCCGGCGGGCACGTTCTCTAGGCTCTTGCTCATGGCGCAGCAATGGTGGAAACCCGCATGGACCGTGCCCGCCGCGATGCGCGCCGTCCGGGCCACGGTAGTCGTCCCGGCCCTGTTCGCCATTACCGACAAGGTGATCGGCAACCCGCAGATGGCGCTGTTCGCGACCTTCGGCGGGTTCGCCACGCTGGTGATCGCCGGATTCAACGGCAGCTGGCGGGACAAGCTCACCGCTCACCTGGGGCTCGCCGTAGCGGGCAGCCTCGTGCTGATCATCGGCACGCTGGTCAGCGGGACCACCTGGCTGGCCGCCGTGGTCACGGTCCCGGTCACGTTCGCGCTCTTCTTCGCCGGGATCGGCGGCCCGAACGCCGCCTCGGGCTCCACCGCCGCCATGTTCGCTTACGTGCTGCCCGTCGCCTCGGCCGGCGACGCCAGCATGATCCCCAGCCGGCTCGCGGGCTGGTGGCTGGCATCCGCGGCCGGCACCATCGCGGTCCTGCTGCTGTCGCCGCGCCCGCCGGGCAGCCGGCTGCGGACCGCGGCCGCGGAGCTGGCCGGAGAGCTGGCCGCCCGCGTGCGGGCGGCCGCGAGCGGCGAGGTCACCCAGCCCGAGGCGATGCACGCGGCCAGGGAGCGGCTGCGCACCGCGTTCAGCGCCGCGCCCTACCGCCCGACCGGGCTCGCCACCGCTGACCAGGCCCTGTCCAGCCTGGTCCAGCTGCTGGAGTGGGGCGCCGCGGCGGTCAGCGACGCCTTTGACGGCCATATCGACCTGACGGTGGCCTGCGACGCCGACCGCGACCTGCTCCGGGCGGCGGCCGGGCTGTTCGACGACAGCCGCGCGCTGCTGTCCGGCGCGGCGGCCGACCCGGACTTCGCGGCGGCCGAGGCGGCCCGGGCCCGGTCCGCGGCGCACCTGAGCGAACTGTCCGGGCGGCCGGGTGAGCCCGACGCGCGGCTCGCGGCCGCGCAGGCGGTACACGCGCAAGGGCTCTGCGTCGTCGCCGAGTCCGCCGCCGCCGACGCGCTGATCGTCAGCCACCGCGCGACCGACGCGACGATCGCGGCGGGACGGCGCGAGTGGTACGGGACCGTCAACGCCGCCCCGGCCGCGGTTCCCGCCGGGGTGACGGCCGCCGCCGCCGGCGCGGGCGGCAACGGCGCCGCCCGGCGGACGGCGCCGGCTTCGGCGGCCGCGGCCGGCCTGGCGGAGGCGGTCA
>DASWUW010000442.1:0-12297 GCA_036406335.1 Trebonia sp. | reverse complement strand
GGTACCCCGGGGCCTGGTTGGCCCCCTGGCCCACCGTCTGGGTCGGCTGCCAGTGCTCGTCGGTGTCGCCGGCGCCGAAGCCTCCGGCCGGCGTGCCCTGCGGCTGGTACCAGGACGCGAACGGGTCGGACGGCTCGGCCGGCCGGTCGATGCGGGTGGCATCGGCGGTGCTGCCCGCGGCGAGGGTGTCTCCCGCGGACGCCGCCGGGCTGTCCCCGGTAGCGGCGGAGTCGCTGAACTCCGCCCCGCAGGTGCCGCAGAACCGGGCGTCCCCGTTACGCTCGCGGCCGCATTTGGCGCAGAAGCTCATTGCTGCCCGTCCGTTTCCCGTGCGACGCGCCTGACCATTGACCGACCTTACCCGTCGGGCCCCGGCCGCGGGCGGTCTGTTCGCTGCTCGTCACTTTCCCGGTCTCCGGCCGGCCCCAGTTCTCCGGGCTCGGCCGGGTAGGCGCTGGGCCGGCCGGGCCCGTCCACCGAGCCGGACCCGGGCTGCTCACCGAGACGGTCGGCGAGCGCGGCCGGCCAGGCGGGCGCGAAGCGCATGGAGCGGCTGGCCAGCACATGGAGGAACAGGCAGAGCGCGGCGTCGTCGCGGCCCGGGGCGGCCGCGGGCAGCGCGGCGAACGCGCCCACCTCCGCCCGCAGCCCGCCGGTCAGCCGGGACCAGCGGGCCTGGTTCTCGGCCGCGGTCAGGCCCGGCTGCTCCAGCGCGGCCACGGCGTGGCTGACCCGGTCGACGATCTTCGGGTCATTCACCATGGAGAGCGCGGCTCCCCGGTAGGTGCACTGGGCCCGGCACAGCTCGCAGGCCTGCAGCGGGGCCCGTGCGGCGGGCGGGACCAGGCCGGGGGACGGCGGGCCGGGCGGCAGCGTCGGCGTGATGCTCACGTGCGCCGCCTCGGCCAACTCGTCGCTGTAGAGCAGGGCCTCGCCGGTCCGCAGCCGGGTGGCGAACAGCTGCTGGGCCTCGTCCATGCCCACGGTCTCGCCCAGGTAGCGCCGGTCGTCCCCGGCGGTGAGCCGGTGCATGACCTTCAGGCTGGTGTTCTTGACCGCGTCGGCCACGAGCTGGCCCGGGATCTGCCCGGCGATGACTATGCCCTCGCCGTACTTGCCGTTCTCCGCCAGCGCGTTCGCGAACGCCTCCGCCGCCCGCTCCCTGGCCTGCATGTTCTCCGCCGCCGACTGGGCGCCGGACGACCGCGCCAGCAGCCGGTGCGCCTCCTCCACCAGCGTGACGTGCACCAGGCCGGCGGACGCCCCGCGCGTGGACCGGCAGTGCTCGGTGATCGCGTTGAGCAGCAGCGCCATCATCAGCGGCTGCTCCTCCCCGGTGCCGAGGGACTTGAGCTCGAGGATCACCGGGTGGTCGAGCAGCCGGCCGATGTCGTTGGGCTGGTCGGTCAGGAAGGCGGACCCGGCGGCCCCGCGGACGAGTTGCCCGGCGCGGCGGATGGAGGCGGCCTCGATGTCGGCCCTGACCGCGCCCGCGTAGCTGAGGCCGCTGGTCACCTCGCGCATCGCCCGGAAGAACTCCACCACGGTGGGCCAGGCTCGCCCGGAGCCGGCCGGCCGCTCGGCCGGCAGGAAGCCGGACCGCAGGTAGGTGAGGTTGAGCGCGTCCTGGTAGACGGACGGCAGCGGCTCCAGCAGTCCGAAGGCGGCTTTGAAGCAGGCGAGCAGGCTCGCCGTGTGCTCGCCGACGAGCACCCCGGCCGGCACCTCGAACGGGTTGAACCGCAGCGGCCGGCCGCCTTCGTCGCCGACGGTGATGACCTCGAGGGACTCGAAGCCGGCGGTGCCGGCGAGCTTGCGGTAGTCGTCCGCGTCGGAGTTCACCGGCTCGATGACCAGGAACGGGATCTGGTGATCGGCCCAGAGCTGGCGCAGGATCTCCAGCCCGGTGGTGGTCTTGCCGCTGCCGGCTGACCCGGCGATGAGCGCGTGCCGGGTCAGCGAGCGCAGCGGCACCGCGATGTTCTCCCCGGTGCCGGACACCTGGCCCAGCCGGATGACCCGGCCGTCCGCCGCGTGCGCCTCGGCCTGCCCGGAGTGGCCGCGCCGGACCCGGAATCCGGGCACGATGCCGTCGGCCGCGATCGGGAAGCGGAACGCGCAGGCGGCGTCGCGGGCGTCACCGAGCACGCTCAGCATCGCCAGCTGCGGGTCCGGCGGGTCCGGGCGGCCCCAGATGTCCTGCCGTCCGGTCAGCATCCCGAAGTTGATGACGTTGAGGTTGTACTCGGCCAGCCGGCGCTCGGCCACGCTGGCCGGGCGGCGCACGTCGTAGGCGGAGGCGGCGCGCTGGTGCTCGAGGAAGCTGCCCGACCGCTCTCCGGGTGAGATGGCCCCGGCGATGGTCTCCACCAGGCCAGGCGGCAGCTGCCGGGGAGCGGACACCTGGATCCGCAGTGCGAACGCCTTCTGCGCGAGCCGCCGGGCGTAGTCGCGGAACGCCTTTTCCGCGTCCACCGCGAACGCGTCCGGCGCCAGCCGCGGCTGGCCCGGGTAGTGGCCGCCGGGCGGCTCACCCTCCCGGGCCAGCCGCCCGTAGAAGGTGGCCAGGGTCAGCAGCGTCTGGGAGAACGGCGCCGGGACCTGCATCGGCAGCACGGCGACGGACAGCACGACCGGGACCGGGCTGGCCGCGAGGGCCGCGTACACGGCCGACCAGTCATTGTCCGACCAGTTGAACGGGACGGCCGAGTAGTAGTAGCTGACGCCCGCGTCCGGCCGGGACGGGAGGCCGGTCAGCTCGTGCCGGGTGATGACGGCCGAGTCCACCTGGGTCCCGGGGAACGGGGTGAGCATCCGGGCCACCGCGCCCGGGTCCTCGACCGGGGTCGCGGTGACCTGCCGGGGAATCGCCGCCCGGACCTGGCTCCGCAGCCCCTCGGCCCGCGCCGCGACCCCGTCGGCGTCGGCCCCCCAGACGCGGCCGAGCAGTGCCACCGAGATCGGCGTGGCGGCCTTCGGGTCGGCGGCGACGCGCAGGTCGAGCGCCGTCCCCAGCCCCGGATCGAAGAATCCGTCGAGGAACCCCTGCTGCTCGGCCTGCGCTTTCGCTACCCGCTCGGACCGGGACAGGCTCCGGTACTCGCGCGCCTCGAGCAGGTCGACCGCGGCGTCGATGGTGACCGCGAAGTACGCGTTGGCGACCGGCGGCCGGTCGCCGGCCACGTAGAGCGCCGGCGGCGGCGCGCTGAGCGTGTGGAGCGGGCCCATGTGCCTCCTCAGGCGACCCTACCGGACCGGTGCGCCCCGGCGTCACCGGTCGTGCCGGTGCGCTTTCTTGACCAGCAGCAGGATCGCGACGATGGCGAAGGCCCAGACCAGCGGCCCGACGAAGAGCAGGCTGGCGGCCGCGTGCCACGCGATGTTGGCGCCGATCAGCACCAGGGCAAGCAGCAGCAGCGGGCGCAGGATCCCGCCCCGGCGGCGGCCCGTACGGTACCGGACGGCCCGGTCGTCCGGCCCGTCCGGCTCGGTTCCGGCGGCCGGGTCGGGGTCGGGCAGGTCGTCGAACAGGCCCGTGAGGTCGCCGCGCGTCTTGGCGGCCATCGTCCGGCCGACCCGCTCGTCAAACTCGGCCTGGTCGAGACGGCCGTCGGCGTAGTGCTGGCCGAGCAGCTCGGCGACCGCGCCCCGTTCGGCGTCCGAGACCCGGATGTGCTGGTCGGAGTAGCGGATGCGGCGCGTCCACTGGCTGGCGGCGGGTGACATGGTGGTGGTTCTCCTCGAGTCGGTTTTCATCAAAGGTTGCGCTCAGCCGAGCTGAGCAGTGAGCCGGCGATGGACTGGTCGCTGCCCGCTTCCGGGATCAGCAGCAGGCAGGCCAGGTAAGCCGGGATGCCGGCGCCGCCGAGGAAGGTGAACACGGCGAAGGCGACGCGGACGATCGTCACGTCGCAGGCGAGGTAGTCGGCGAGGCCGGCGCACACCCCGCCGAGCATCCGTCCCTGGCCGGCGCGGCGTAGCGGCGGGCGGCCGGCCGGACGGGCCGCGGTCGGTGACTGGGTCTGGGTGGTGTCCCCGGAAGTGTTCATGGCCTTAGTCTTCGCCCGCGGGGCGCGCGCGGGTATTCGGAACTTCCCCGGCTTGCCCCCCGGTCTACCCTGAGGTACCCGGGGCCCGGCTCCGGGAAAGCCCCGATGGCCTGCCGGGGTCCGGCGGGCGATGATGGTGGGATGCAGTTTCAGGACCAGCCCGACCAGGACGGCCCGCCGGAGTGGGCCGCGCGCTTCGGGCGGCGGCACCGCGGGAACGGCAAGCCGCTGCGCCGGAGCCCGGATGACCGGCTGGCGGGCGGCGTGGCGGCGGGCCTGGGGGCCTGGCGCGGCTTCAGCCCGACCACGGCGCGGATCGCGCTGGCGGTCGCCGCGCTGGTCAGCACCGGCTGGGCGGTTCCCTTCTACGTCCTCGGCTGGCTGCTGATCCCGGTCCGGGACGTCTCCGGCCAGGGGCCGGAGGTCAGCATCGCCAGCCGGGCCCGGCACGACTCGCGCGGCGTGGCCCTCGCGCTCGGCCTGGCCTCGGTCCTGGCCGTGTTCCTGCTCCTGGCGGGCGCGCTGAACGAAGGCGCGATCGAGACCTACGCCTGGCCCCAGGTGATCAGCGTGGCCGGCCTGACGCTGATCTGGCGGAACGCGCCGGAGGACGAGCGGGCCGGGATGCGGCGGCTGATCCAGCCGCTGGAGAGCCTCGGGGCGGGCGGTGCGGCTGCCCGGCGCGGCACCCGGCTGCGTATCGCCGGGGCGGTGGTGCTGCTCGTGGGCGGACTCGGCTGGCTGCTGAGCCTGCACGGCGGCACCCAGCTGCTGGCCCCGCTGGGCGGTGTCCTGCTGGTAGCGGCCGCGCTGGTGCTGCTGCTCGGCCCCTGGTGGCTGCGGATCGCCCGCGACCTGGTCCTCGAACGGCAGGCGCGGGCCCGGGCGGAGGAGCGTTCCGATATCGCCGCCCACATGCACGACTCCGTGCTGCAGACGCTGGCCCTTATCCAGCGCCGGGCCGAGGATCCGCAGGCGGTGGTCCAGCTGGCCCGCGCGCAGGAACGCGAGCTGCGCTCCTGGCTGTGGGAGGGACGCGCCCCGGGTGAGGCCGACACCACCACCTTCGCCGCCGGGGTGCGCCAGATCCAGCAGGACGTCGAGGCCAGGCACGGGGTTCCGGTCGAGGTGGTAACGGTGGGCGACGGCCCGCTCGACGAGCACCTGAGCGCCCTGCTGGCCGCGGCCCGGGAGGCGACCGTGAACGCGGCCAAGTGGTCGGGCGCGGCCGTGATCTCCGTCTTCGCCGAGGTCGAGCCGGATAAGGTCAGTATCGCCGTGCGGGACCGCGGCCAGGGCTTCGACCCGGCGGCGGTCCCGGGCGACCGCAAGGGGGTCGCGGAGTCCATCCGCGGCCGGATGAGCAGGCACGGCGGCGAGGCCGCGGTGCAGTCGGCACCGGGAGAGGGAACCAAGGTGACGCTGACCATGCCCAGGCAGCTGGGAACGGCCAGGCAGCTGCCGTCGGCCGAGGGGCAGCGGCGATGAGCACCCCCGCCGCCCCGTCCGGGGCCGGGGCCGCCCGGCGTCCGCGGGTGGTGCTGGTGGACGACCACGGGCTGTTCCGCTCGGGCGTGCGGGCCGAGCTCGGCCCCCGGGTGGAGGTAATAGGCGAAGCGGACGACGTCGCCCCGGCGGTCGAGGTGATCGGACGGCTGCTGCCCGACGTGGTCCTGCTCGACGTGCACCTGCCCGGCGGCGGCGGCCAGGCCGTGATCGCCGAGGTCAAGGAGCAGCACCCGGAGATCAAGTTCCTCGCGCTGTCCGCCTCGGACGCCCCGGAGGACGTGATCGCGGTGATCCGGGCGGGGGCGCGCGGCTACGTCACCAAGACGATCTCCACCGCCGACCTCGCCGACGCGATCGGCCGGGTCGCGGACGGGGACGCGGTGTTCTCGCACCGGCTGGCCGGCTTCGTGCTCGACGCGTTCGCCGCCGCGCCCGCGCCGGGCGACGTCAAGCCGTCCTTCGACCCGGAACTCGATCAGCTGACCACCCGCGAGCGCGAGGTGCTGCGGCTGATCGCCCAGGGCTACACCTACAAGGAGATCGCCCGCGATCTCTTCATCTCGGGAAAGACGGTCGAGAGCCACGTCTCCTCGGTGCTGCGCAAGCTGCAGCTCTCCTCCCGCCACCAGCTCACCCGCTGGGCCAACGAACGGCGCCTGGCCTAAGCCTTCCCGGCCCCACACTCTCTCGCGGGCGGGCAGGACGGCGAGCCGCGCGGCGGCCTGGTCGCGGTTCCGGTCGTCGGCGGCGCGGATCGCTTCGATCAGCGCCGCCGTGTGCGACCGGACGCGGGTGCGCCAGGCCCGCGTCGCGCTGACCGACGCGGATACCGGCGGCGGCTCGATCGCGAGGACCTGGCCCACGTAGCGCTCGAGCAGGGTGCCGAGCGGGCCGCGGGAGCCGCGGACGTGCAGCGCGCGGATCTTCTGCAGGTCGAACAGCCGCTCGGTCTCCGGTGAGGCGACTACCCGCCGGGGCAGCTCCCAGGCCGAGCTGGTCAGCCAGCGCGGGTTGGCCGAGCCGTCGGAGTTCAGCGCGGGCACCACGTAGGCCGGACGGCTGCCGGGCGCGCGCTGCCAGGCGCGCAGCTCGTCCCGGCGCAGCGAGGCGAACGCCCGGCTGTCCAGCTGGAGCTGGTGCTTGGCCCAGAGGTACTCCTCCAGGAACCGCGCGTTCTGCGGCCAGCCGAGCTCGTCCAGGGCGCCCAGCACCACCTCCCGGATCGGCGGCCCGGGCTGGGAGGCCCGCCGGCCGGCGCTCGCGGTGCGGCGGAGCTCGTCGATCAGCTCCTCCCGGCGCTGGTCGAGCCGGCCGAGCAGGCTCGCCTGGGCGACCAGCTC
The DNA here is from genome assembly GCA_036406335.1 of Trebonia sp. Taxonomy (GTDB): domain Bacteria; phylum Actinomycetota; class Actinomycetes; order Streptosporangiales; family Streptosporangiaceae; genus Trebonia. The sequence continues at coordinate 5,399 of DASWUW010000442.1, read as the reverse complement.
AGTGACCGGAATGTCGGTGTTCCGCGCGTCTTCAGCAAGCTGGTGGGCCAGCTTCAGGGTTTCCTCAAGCGCGGTGGCGAGATCAGTTCGTACGGCAGCCAAGCTCACGCTGAGGACTGTACCCGCGTCCATGCGGGGTATCCATGGTCCCCATGCGATTGGCGCATGGATTTGCTGGGTAACAAGTTGTCCACGGGGATACCGCGAAGCGCTGAGACCGCCAGGAGGTGCCTGTCATGCCGGTGACGCCGAAGGTGCGAGGGGTTCGAGAGATCCGTCGACTGCGTCCGCCGAGTACCCGCTGGCGGTTTCCTGACCGGGCGCTGCACGTGGTGGACATCGAGAACCTGGCCGGTGCTGCTATCCCGAGTTTTGCCCTGGTCAGCGAGGTGCAAGGCCGGTACATGGACCGCCTCGTCTTTGGCGGCGACGACCAGGTGGTGATGGCCGCCAGCCACCTTGGCCTGCTTGAGGCCGCCCGCGGCTGGCCGCATGCCCGCTACCGGGTGCGGTCGGGCAAGGACGGGGCCGACCTCGAGCTGATCGACGTGCTGGAGCACGAGAACGTCGCTACCCGGTTCAGTCACGTGGTCATCGGCTCCGGGGACGGCATCTTCGGACGGTCGGCGGCTGCCCTCGCCGCCCGCGGGGTCCGTATCACCGTGGTCAGCAGGCGCGGCAGCCTGTCCGACGGCCTCGCCCGGGTCGCCCGGGACGTGATCTACCTGGACACGCCGCGAGCCGCCGCCGCTTAACGAGGCCCGCCAGCCCTCGCCGAGCACGGCTTCGGTGTCCGCGCCGAGCACCGGGGCTGGTACCGGGGTTTGCGGTGTGCCCGGCTGGGCCAGCGGGATGCCGGTGGCCAGGATCGCGCCGATGCCAGGCTGGTTGATACGGGCCACCAGCGGGTTGGCCCGGGTTTCCGGGTCGGCCGCCAGGCCGGCGAAGGTCCGGTACCGCTCCCAGAGCACCGAGGTGCCCCGCAGCGCGGCGCTGACCTCAGCGGTCGTGTGTTCCGCGAACCAGGGGGCGAGCAGGGCGGCGATCACCTCGCGGTGCGTATACCGGTCACTGTCGCGGCTGAAGTCCGCGCCGAGGGCCTGCTCCACGGCGGCCAGGGCCGGGCTTCGCCCGGTGACGCCAGCCAGCTCGCCGTAGTGCCGCGCGGTGAGGGTAACGATCATGACGGAATCACCCGACCCCGTTCGGAAGTCCCGGGCGAAACCGCCGTAGAGGTGGTTACCGATCCGGGGACGCCCGCCGGCGGCCAGCCGGCCTTCTGCCAGCCCGTCTTCCGCTAGCCCGTCTTCCGGCAGCCCGTCTTCCGCTAGCCCGCCTTCCGCCAGGAAGCCGAGATGACCGGTGACCGCCAGCGCGACGTCGGCCAGCGGCAGCGTGATCGCGCGGCCCTTCCCGGTGCGGCGGCGGTGCCGCTCGGCGGCCAGCAGGCCGACCGCCGCGTACAGCCCGCAGGCTATGTCCCAGGCGGGCAGCACGTGGTTGACCGGCCCGGACGTGACCGCGTCGCCGGTCGCCAGCGGGAAGCCGGTGGCGGCGTTGACCGTGTAGTCCACCGCGGTACCGCCGTCGTGCCTGCCGGTGATCTGCAGGTGGATCAGGTCCGGGCGGGCGCCGCGCAGCGCGTCGTAGGAAAGCCACGGGTAGCCGGCGTTGGTGAGCACGATGCCGCCGTCGGGCCCGGAATCCGCGATGAGCTGCCGGACCGTGTGCTGGCCGGCCGCCGACCGGAGGTCGAGGGTGACGGAGCGCTTGCCCTTGTTCAGCCCGGCCCAGTACAGGCTCGCCCCGTTGGGGGCGAGCGGCCAGCGGGTCGTGTCGGGCGCGCCGCCGGGCGGGTCGATCCGGATGACCTCGGCCCCGAGCTGGGCCAGGGTCATCCCGCCGAGCGGCGCCGCGACGAAGGAGGAGACCTCGATGACCCGGAGCCCGGCTAGCGGCGCGTCGTCCTGCTGGTCTGGGTGCACAGGGTCATCTTGCTACGGGCGGACGGCACCGTCCGCGCCGGCCGCGTACCAGTCGGTGTTCTCGGGGATCTTCTCGACCACGGCGCCGGTGTGCGGGGCGTCGATGATGTAGCCGCCGCCGACGTACATCGCCACGTGGCTTTCTCCGTTGTAAAGGATCAGGTCACCGGGCTGCAGGTCCGACATCGGGATGTGCGGCAGCGTGGCCCACTGCTCTTCGGTGGTCCGGGCGATGGACACGCCCGCGGACGCCCAGGCGGCCTGGACCAGGCCGGAGCAGTCGAAGGTGGTGGGACCGGTGGCGCCCCAGACGTATGCGGCGCCGAGATGGGCGTAGGCGTAGGCGACCGCCTGGCCTGCCTGGGACGACGTCGGGACGGGGGAGGTGACCGGCGTGGTGGTGGCCGTGCCGCTGGTGCTGCTGCCGCCGACCTCCTGGGTGGCCACCACGGCCTGCTGCTGCGCGGTGAGGTTGCTGAGCAGCGAGGTCTGGGTGTCGAGCAGCTTGGTAATGGACTTCTTCTGCGCGGCGTACTGTCCCTCGAGCTGCGCGACGCCCGTCTCGGTGCGCTGCCGCTGCGTCTTGATCGTGGACAGCTCCTTGGCGAGGCCGAGGAACTGCTGCGCTTCCTGGTTGTGGGTGCCCTCCACCTGCAGGAGCAGCGAGGCCTGGCTGAGCACCGTGCCCGGGTCGCCCGAGGTGAGCAGGCCGATGATCGACGTCTGCCCGGAGTTCTCGTAGCCGGCCACCGCGACCGCGGCCAGCGTGGCGCTGGCCTGATCGTACTGCTGCTGGGCGCGGTCGGCCTGCTTGGTCACCTGGGTCAGCCGCGTTTTCGCGGCGGCGAGCTGCTGGCCCGCCGCGTCGTACTGCTGACCGATCTTGTCCACCTTGCCCTGCAGGGTGTTGACCTCTGCCTTCACCTGAGAGATGGTCGGCGCGGGCGCGGCGCCGGCGCCTCCGCCGGCGTAGACGGCGATTCCGCTCGCGGCGGCCAGCGCGGTCACGACAACCGCGGCACGCCGCATCTGGGTACGACTGGCAAGGCGCTTGGCCATGACCTCGTTACGCTCCGTTCTCCACGCCCCTGGCGGATGAGCCGAGGACGAGGAACACGGTAGTGAAGGTTACGGACATGTCTCAACCGGTTCGCGAAAACCTCACGAAACTATTACGGATTAACACGTATCTATCCGGAGCCCATTCGATACCTCCCGTTATGCGGAGGCGCGTCAATCATCACGCGGCGACGGGCCGGCCGTTACGCGGAGGCGGGCCAGCCGTTGCCCGGCGACGGGCCGGCGGTTGCCCGGTGACGGGCCGGCGGTTGTCCGGAGGCTGCCCGGTGGGGGCCGTGGCTGTTTCACTCCGGCGCCCGGCAAGCTTGCCTCATGAGCACCATTACTTTCATCAGCGGAGCCAACAAGGGCCTCGGCTTCGAGACCGCCCGCCGTCTGCGGGAGGCCGGCCACACGGTGGTCCTCGGCGCCCGCGACCGGGGCCGCGGGCAGCAGGCCGCGGACAGTCTCGGCCTGCGCTTCGTCCCGATCGACGTGACCGACGACGCCTCCGTCCGGCGGGCCGCCGCCGACCTCGAGGCGCACGAGGGCCACCTCGATGTCCTCATCAGCAATGCGGGTATCCCCGGCCGCTACGCCCCGGCGGAGGACCTCACCGCGCAAGACGCGGAGCTCGTCTTCAGCACCAACGTGGTCAGTATCGTGCGCGTCACCAGCGCCTTCCTGCCGCTGCTGAAGCGGTCATCCGCCCCCGCCGTCATCAACGTCAGCAGCGGGCCGGGGTCCTTCGCCCTCACCCACGATCCCCGGCGGGTCGAGTCCACCGTGGTGATGCCGCTCTACACCGCGTCCAAGTCCGCCGTCACCATGCTGACCACCCAGTACGCGCGGGCCATCCCCGGCGTCCGGTTCAACGCCGTCGACCCCGGTTACACCGCCACCGACCTTAACGGGAACCGGGGCACGCAGACCGTCACCGAAGGCACCGACGCCATCGTGGGACTGGCCACCGAGGACCCTTCGGCGGGCACGGGCCGCTTTGTCGACCGGCTTGGGCTGGTCCCCTGGTAAGCGGTACGTCGGGCACAGACGCCTGCGGGCGCGCCCGCAGGCGCTTGTGCCCGACCCGGAAAGATCTCGGGAAATACCGGCCGGGCGCGGGTGCGGTTCCGTGGAATGTCGGTGGCGGGCGATAACGTGTTCGTATCACGAAGAGACCGGCGGCTGAGGTTCGGAAGGAGGGACGGCAGGTGGGCGATTATGCGCGGCACCAGTCCGGCCCGTTCCCGGATGACACTCCAGGCCCGTCCGGCGACGGTCAACGCGAGCCGCCGCCGAGCCCCGTGCCCGACCCCGACCCTGACCCTGACCCCGAGTGGACTGGGTACGTAGCGTGGGAGGACCGCGAGATAGCGGCTGGCCGCTACCCGCAGCCCGAGGGATCGTCCGATCCGGAGGACTGGGATTTCGAGGCTCCGGTGCCTGGCCCCCGGCCCGCCCGGGCCCGCGCCGGCCGGTCCCGCTTCGCCCAAGGCGACGAGGGGGATCAGCTGCCCCCCGGCCAGCTTCTCGTCGGCCTCACCGAGGGGGCGGTGCGCGACCTCGGGCGCCTGTCCGACGACGAGCTGATCGGGGTGCTGCGCGCTACTCGCCGCCAGATCGCCCGCGAGCAGTACAAGCAGGTCCTGGCGACCGCCGAGTTTGGCCGGCGCCGCCAGGACGCGTTCCGGGATGCGGCCAGCCGGGGTGTCCCGGTCGGCTGCCGCCCGGGCGGATTCCCCGGCGAGGAGCTGGCGGTCGAGCTGGTCATGGCCCCGGTCGAGACCAGTCACCGCATCGATGACGCGATCGACCTGACCAGCCGTCTCCCGCTGACCCTGGCTGGCCTGGGGGCGGGCCAGATCGACGAGGACCGGGCAGGCTGGATCGCGTTTTACACCCGCGGCATGACCCCGGCCGACGCCGCCCGCGCGGACGTGATCCTGGCCGAGGCGGCGCCGGACCTGCGCGTCGAGCAGGTAGCCCGCAAGGCCGCCGCCCTGGAGAAGAAGTTCGCGCCCGATGCCGTCAAGGCCCGCAGGGAGCGCACCAAGCGGAACGAGCAGCGGGTGGAGGCCCGCCGCGAGCTTTCGGGGAACGCGTCGCTCGCGGGCCGGGAGATGGACACCGCCGACGTGATGGCAGGCAAGGCCTACATCGACGCCATCGCCGCCAAGCTCCGCGACGGCGGCCTGAGCGGCCCCATCGGTACCCTCCGCGTGCTGGCCCTGGCCGACCTCACCCAGGGCCGTGACCCCCTCGACCGCCTCGACCGCCTCGGCCCCCTCGGCCCCCTCGACCGCCCCGGCACTACTCCACCCGGACCCGCCGGGCCGCCCGGCGCCGCCCCGCCTA
>DASWUW010000441.1:0-12426 GCA_036406335.1 Trebonia sp. | reverse complement strand
CATCGGGTCGGCGTACCGCGTGAAGCGGTCCCGGTCGGGCCGGCCGGCCCGGATGCCGGGCAGCAGGGCCAGCAGCGCGGAGCGGCGGACCCAGAAGTCCCCGTCGGCCGCCCAGGCGTCGACGCGGTCCCACGACGACGGGTCGTGTTGCGCGACCGTGCCCGTGATGTTCCCGGCCAACTCGTCCACGTACGCCCAGGTGCATGATTCGCGGATCAGCCGCTCGAGCACGGGCAGGTCGGCGGCGGTCAGCGACAGCACCCCCAGCCGGAGGATCTCGACCGCCGCGGTACGGCGTTCGTGGACGGGTTCCCGCCATAGCGCGAGCGCCCACGGCAGCGCGGTCTCGCGGCCGAGCCGCAGGCCCGGCCGGCCGCTGCCCGCGAGGTGCTCCCTGACCGCCGCCCTGACCGCGCGGCGCAGGTCCGGCACCGTGACCCCGATGAATTCCAGGTCACTCTTCAGGTAGCGCTTCTCCTGAGCCGCGCGCTCCGCTGTGCCCAGGGACCGCAGCTGTTCGGTGAGGGCCGCGGCCGCGGCATCCGGTTCGAAGCCATCCACGGACCTACCCTACGCAGGGCCGCCGAGCTCCAGGTAGTCGACCAGCAGGACCCGGCTACCCGGGGCAGGTAGCCGACGTTGCTGCCGCCCGCGGTGACGGTGACCAGCGCCGCCGATGACGAGCACGGCGTAGACGGCGCCAAAGCTGACCAGGGCGAGCAGTACCCACCCGATGCGCCAGGCTAGGCGCCGGCCACGGCGGCGCGGACGGGCGGGCGGGGGGCCGGTGCTGGTCACGCGGTCAGCTCCTCGTGGTCGAACGTGGGCGGGTAAGCCGGGGTGACCTGCCGGACCGTCGACAGCTGGTCGATCGCCGGGTACGAGGTCCACATCCGGGCGCCGGTGTACGCCCACAGGTAGGTTCGCAGCGCGGGAAAGCCGCTTGAGCCCACGGTGCGCATGTCGTACAGGCCGCAGAACAGCACGACGCCCCGCAGCGTGCCCGGCGAGAGCGCGGCGGCTACGCGCGACCGGCCCGAAGCCGGCCGGCGGCGTGACCAGCGCCCCCCGCTGGAACACCGCCGCGACGACCGCCGCGCCCGGCTGTACGGAGGTCTGGTAGACGATCGGGGCGGCGGCGACGCCCGCGAGCACCGCGGTTACCAGCCCGGCGGTCACCCGGTAGAAGGCGCGAGGCGGCCCCCACGTGAATACCTCAGGCCGCCGCATGGCCGCTCTCCCCTCGGACGAGTGGTGCTGCCCCTGAGTCTCTCTCAGCGCGAGCGCAGGCGGTATCGGCCAGTTGACTGCGGACCGGGCCGGGACAGCGCCTAGTGTGGGCCTGTGCGGGTGGCGACGTGGAACGTGAATTCGGTCAAGCAGCGCATGCCGCGGCTCCTGCCCTGGCTGGACCAGCGCCAGCCGGATGTGGTGTGCCTGCAGGAGACCAAGCTGGCCGACGACGCGTTCCGGGCGCTGCTGGGGGACGAGCTGGCCGGGCGGGGATACGAGACCGCCCTGTCCGGCGAGCCGCGCTGGAACGGGGTGGCGATCTTGTCCCGGGCCGGGCTCGGCGACGTGGAGGCCGGCCTGGCCGGCGCTCCCGGCTTCCCGCATCCGGAGGCCCGCGCGGTCGCCGCCACCTGCGGCGGGATCCGGTTCTACTCGGTCTACGTGCCGAACGGACGGGAGCCCGACTCCGACCACTACCGCTACAAACTGGCCTGGCTGGAGACGCTGCGGACAGTGGTCAGCCCGCGGTCCGCCGCGGGGATGAGCGTGCTGGTGTGCGGGGACATGAACATCGCGCCGGCTGACGCCGACGTGTTCGACCCGGCTGCCTACGCCGGCCAGACCCACGTCACCGCACCCGAACGGGCCGCGCTGGCCGCCCTGGAGGCAGCCGGCCTGCACGACGTGGTCCGCGACCGGTGGCCGGACCGGCGCGTCTTCACCTACTGGGACTACCGCGCCGGGATGTTCCACCAGGATCTCGGTATGCGGATCGACCTGCTGCTGGCCAGCGACCCGGTCGCCGGCCGGGTCCGGGCGGCCTGGGTGGACCGGGAAGCCCGCAAGGGCACCGGCCCCAGTGACCACGCGCCGGTGATCGTCGACCTGGATGACGCGCCGGACGGCGACATCGGACCGGTGGTCCCGCCGCCGTCCGCGCGCCCGGTCACCCGGCCACGCGGCGCAGCCCCGCGATAAAAGCGGCGCCGTTCGGCGTGCCGACGCCGGTCATCGTGTCGTATCCCCTGGCTGTCACCAGGTGGGTGCCGGTCCGTCCCCCCTGGGTGTCAAAGACGTCGATACCCGTGCTGAACCCGTCGCCGCCGGCCTCGTAGGCGGCCCGGTCCTGCTGCGGCGCCGCGGCGGTGACGGGCAGGATGTCGTGGAACGCGGCCGTGCCGGCCAGCCGGTAGAGGACCGGGTTGATAAACCCGAAAGGCGACCGCTGGCCCTGCTGGGCGTCCGCCACCAGGCCGGCGATCAGCGGGGTGGCCAGGCTGGTGCCGGCGTTCACCTCGGTCTGGTACGGGCCCGGGTGAGTGGCGCTCCCGGACGCGATGTACCCGGTCAGCAGGCCGGAGTCGGGATCGCCGTCGGCGGCGAGGTCGGGCACGGCCCGGTCGGTAACGGTGCGCGTCCCCGCCTTGACCTGTGACAGCGACGCGGGCACGACACCTTTCTGGTACCCGGGCTGCCCGTAGACCAGGCTGGTGCCCCCGCCGCCGCCGGAGACGCCGATGTCGGTCCACTTGCCGTTTTCCAGGGCGGCGAAGTCGTCCGACCAGCCGGTCTCGAACAGCCGGTTGTTCTTCACCCCGAGGCCGAGGGTGGTGCCGCCGACCGCCGTCACGTACGGGTCGGAGTCGGTCACCGTGAGATCGGGAGTGTCGCCGGAGGCGAAGTAGAGGCCGACCCCCTCGGCGGCGGCCCGCAGCGCGATCGCGTGCACGGTCGCGGCCGGCACGTCGCCCAGCGGCAGCTGCCACGAGTTGGACTCGATGGAGGCGCTGGGACGGGCCCCGTTGCCGGTCAGCACGCTCGCGGCGGCGTCCAGCAGGTCCTGGTCCTCGTTGCAGCCCTGTCCGATGACCATCAGCTGGCTGGCGCCGGGCGCCATCGCGTAGACCGCCTCGGAGTCCATCTGCTCCTCGTCGGGATAGAACATCTGCGTCGCGGTGCCGGCCGGGGTGGGGCAGTTGCCTCCCGCGACGGTGATGTGCTGCTCCCGGAGCTGAGCCGGCTTCGGCGCCCGAAGGTGGCTGGCCTTCGCGTAGTCGGTCAGCGTCGGGAACATCGCGACCGGCGTCTCGTCCTCGATCAGGGCGACGGTCTGGCCGGCGCCGGTGCTCGCCCCCGGGGCCCCGTAGGCCGCCCGGATCTGGCTGGCGTGATAGCCGCAGGCCGGCAGCAGGTCACCGCCGCGGCCAGCGGACCCGCCGCGGCGGCGGCCGGCGGGGCGCTGTTCAGCCCGGTCACCGCGAGCACGTCGGGCGCCAGCGCGGCCGGCACCGAGACCGCGCGGTCGTTGGACTGGACCACCGCGGTCTTCCCGTTGGTCCCCGTGACCCGGTACTGGCTGATCTTCACCGAGAACGCCGACTGGATCCGGGCTGCCGTTCCGGACGCCGACACGTAGTCGCGGCCGCTGTCCGCGTGCACCTGGGTCAGGCCCGCGCCGCTCAGCCAGCGGGTGACCGCCGCCGCGCGCGCGGCGGACGAGCCGAATCTGGCGGTGTAGGCGTTCGGGCTCAGGTAGTGGTGGAAGGAGGCGTTACCCGGGGTGGAGACGGCAGTGGCGAACGCGGCGGCGTCGGCCGCCCCGGGCGTCAGCCACACCTGCACGGTTTCCTGCTGCCCGGCCGGCACCGCGCCCACCGCGGTTCCCGCCGTCGCGGCCGGGGCGACCGACCCGGGCAAGACCGCCATAGCCGCGGCCCGGGCGGCGCCGGGCGCGGCCAGCCCGGTTCCCGCCGCGACGACGACCGCGCAGCCGGCCACCGCGGCGATAGCCGCCCGGCGGGTCCTTCCCCGTACCGGGACTTCGGGTGTACCTGGTGTACTCATGGAGCCCACTATCACCCGCCCGGCGGCCGGCAACATCCGTAAGACGACGGCCGGCCGCGGAATTTCCCAGTATATCCATCGTTATTGACGATAGAGAAAGCCCGTCCCTAGGCTGGAATGAACCACCAGAAACGGAGTTCGCCGTGCCCGCCTCCACCGACCACCTGCACCTGGCCGTCGCGCTGGACGGCGCCGGCTGGCACCCGGCCGCCTGGCGGGAGCCGGACGCCCGGCCCGGTCGGCTGCTCACCGCAGCCTACTGGGTGGACCTGGCCCGGCAGGCCGAGAGCGGCCTGCTCGACTTCGTCACCATCGAGGACGGGCTCGACCTGCAGTCCGATGACCCCTTCGGCCGCGACGAGCGCACCGACCGGGTCCGCGGCCGCCTGGACGCGGTGCTGACCGCGGCCCGGATCGCGCCCGCGACCCGGCACCTCGGCTTCGTCCCGACCGCGGTCACCACCCACACCGAGCCCTTCCACGTGTCCAAGGCGATCGCCACGCTCGACTACGTCAGCGGCGGCCGTGCGGGCGTGCGGGTGCAGATCGCCGGCCGGGCCGAGGTCGCGGCGCACTTCGGCCGCCGCGACATCAGCCCGCTCGTCGCGGGCCGGCGTGACGACCCCGACGTCCGGCGGCTGACCGCCGAGCACTTCGACGAGGCCGCCGACTACGTCGAGGTGCTGCGCCGGCTCTGGGACAGCTGGGAGGACGACGCGGAGATCCGGGAGACCGCTACCGGGCGGTTCGTCGACCGGGACAAGCTGCACTACATCGACTTCGAGGGCCGGTGGTTCTCGGTCAAGGGCCCGTCGATCACCCCCCGCCCGCCCCAGGGGCAGCCGGTGGTGGCCGCCCTCGGCCACGCCAGCGTCCCGTACCGGCTGATCGCCCGCTCGGCCGACATCGGCTTCGTCACCCCCCGCGACCGCCGGCACGCCGCGCAGATCGTGACCGAGATCCGGGCCGAGGAAGCGCTTGCCGGGCGGGCCGGGGTCCACGTGTTCGGCGACGTGGTGGTGTTCCTCGATGACACCGCCGAAGCGGCCCGGGCCCGGCGGGGACGCCTCGACGAGCGGGCCGGAGCCGAGTACGCCAGCGACGCCCGCATCTTCGCCGGCACCGCCGCCGAGCTGGCCGACCTGCTGCTCGACTGGCGGGCAGCCGGGCTCACCGGGTTCCGGCTGCGCCCGGCCGCGCTCCCGCACGACCTGGGCCAGATCAGCGGCGTGCTGGTACCCGAGCTGCAGCGGCGCGGCGCGTTCCGCTCCGCCTACCCGTCCGGCGGAAGGCCGGCCACCCTGCGGGAACTGCTCGGCTTGGCCCGTCCGGCCAGCCGTTACCGAGCGGGAGCGCACTCATGAGCAAGCCCGTCAAGCAGGTTCACCTGGCCGCGCACTTCCCCGGCGTGAACAACACGACCGTATGGAGCGACCCGGCCTCGGGCAGCCACATCGAGTTCGATTCCTTTACCCGCTTCGCGCAGACCGCCGAGCGGGGCAAGTTCGACTTCCTGTTCCTGGCCGAGGGGCTGCGGCTGCGCGAGCAGAACGGCCAGCTCTACGACCTGGACGTGGTCGGGCGCCCGGACACGTTCACCATCCTGGCCGCGCTGGCCGCGGTGACCGACTACCTCGGCCTGACCGGCACGATCAACTCGACCTTCAACGAGCCGTACGAAGTGGCCCGCCAGTTCGCGTCGCTGGATCACCTGTCCGGCGGGCGCGCGGCCTGGAACGTGGTGACCAGCTGGGACGCGTTTACCGGGGAGAACTTCCGCCGGGGCGGGTACCTGGCCCAGGGGGACCGTTACGACCGGGCCCGGACGTTCCTGAGCACCGCGAACGAGCTGTGGGATTCCTGGGCCGGCCACGAGATCATCGCCGACCAGGCCAGCGGCCAGTTCCTGCGCACCGCCGCGGCCGGGGCGTTCCGCCATCACGACAAGTTCTTTGACATCGCCGGGCAGTTCAACGTCCCCCGCAGCCCGCAGGGGCGGCCGGTGATATTCCAGGCGGGCGACTCCGACGAAGGCCGTAACTTCGCCGCCGCCTCGGCCGACGCGATCTTCACCGGGCACTCCGCGCTCGAGGCCGGGCAGGCGTTCTACGCCGACGTGAAGGGCCGCCTGCCGAAGTACGGCCGCACCTCCGGCCAGCTGCTGATCCTGCCGGCCGCGACGTTCGTGCTGGGGGACACCGACGCCGAGGCGGCCGAGCACGCCCGCGAGGTACGCCGGGCGCAGGTCTCGCCGCAGACCGCGCTGCGCTTCATCGAGCAGCTGTGGAACACCGAACTGCCCGGTTTCGACGTCGACGGGCCGCTGCCCGGCTTTGACCCGGTAGTCAGCGACACGCTGATCGCCGAGGGCCGCGCCAGCGTCCGGCAGTTCGCCAAGAACCCGGTCGCGCTGGCGGCCGAATGGCGGAGGCGGGCCGCCGACGGCAAGCTGTCCGCCCGCGAGGTGGTCATCGAGGTCACCGGCCGCCAGTCGTTCGTCGGCTCGCCGCAGACCGTCGCCACCGCGATCAACGACCGCGTGCAGGCGGACGCGGCCGACGGGTACATCCTGGTCCCGCACATCACCCCCGACGGCCTGAACCCCTTCGTGGACCAGGTCGTGCCGCTCCTGCAGGAACTCGGCACCTACCGCACCGACTACACCGGGACGACGCTGCGCGACCACCTCGGACTCGCCCCGCTGGGCCGCCCGGAGGGAGCGCCGCCCGCCCGGGCCACGTCGTAAGCCCGCCCGGGCCGCGTCGTAACGCCGGCCGCACCCGGCGGTTTCCCGGCCCGCAACGGGGGCAGCGGAGCTGAGTCATCGTGACCGGGACGCGTTCCTGGTCATACCGGGGCGGGGAGCGTTAGCGGAGGCGGCTCATGAAGGTTCTTGGTTCCCTGGCCGGGGCGGCCGCACTAGCCGCGGTGGCGGCCGCGTCCGCCCGCCGCGACCGGGACGACCTCGACGGCGAGGTAGCCGTGGTCACCGGCGCGTCCCGCGGGCTCGGGCTGCTGCTGGCCCGGGAGCTGGCCGCCCGCGGCTGCCGCCTGGTCATCTGCGCCCGGGACGAGGCCGAGCTGGAACGGGCCGCGGCCGACCTGCGCGGCCGCGGGGCCGAGGTGACCACCGTGACCTGCGACGTGAGCGACCCCGCGGCGCCGCAGCGACTCGTCGATACCGCGGTCGAACGTTACGGCCGCCTCGACATCGTGGTCAGCAACGCCGGGATCATCCAGGTCGGCCCGGTCGAAGACGCGCAGGTGAGCCACTACGAGACTGCCCTGGGCACGATGGCGCTGGCTCCCGTCCGGCTCGCCCTGGCCGCGCTGCCGGTGATGCGCCGCCAGGGCCACGGCCGGATCGTCACCGTCACGTCCATCGGCGGCAAGATGAGCGTGCCGCACCTGCTGCCGTACAGCACGGCCAAGTTCGCCGCCGTCGGGTTCTCCGAAGGCCTGCGGGCCGAGCTCGGCCGCGGCCCGATCACGGTGACCACCGTGGTCCCCGGGCTCATGCGGACCGGCTCCCACCTGCAAGCCAGGTTCACCGGGCAGGCCGGGAAGGAGTTCACCTGGTTCTCCCTCGGCGCCAGCCTCCCGCTGATCTCCATGGACGCCGAACGGGCCGCCGCCCAGATCGTCGAGGCCGTACGCGGCCGCCGGGCCGAGATCATCCTGACCCCGGCCGGCCAGGTCGTGTCCCGGGTGACCGGCCTGGTGCCCCGGCTGACGAGTAACCTGCTGCACGCGGTGCAGCAGGTAGCCCTGCCCGCCCCCGCGTCGGGCACCGCCGGCCCGGAGGGAACCCCCGGCTACGAGCTGACCCCGGCCCTGAGCCGCAAGGCCTTCGACCGGCTGACCGTCCTGGGCCGGTCCGCCGCCAACCGGTTCAACGAGCGCCGCCAGCCGTAACGGCCCCGCTCGGCACCGGATCCCGACCTATGTGATAAATGTTCGGCTCTGCGTTAGCTGACGCCGCGATGAGTGAAACTTTGTCCTTAGGGTAGCCACACCTAAATAGACCCTCCAAGCGTTCTATTTTGCGTGGCCACACGTCCAGGGGGAACCGCTTGAGAACGACATCAGTGCCTCCGGCGGCCGCCGGAAGGCTTACTAGCCGCGTGATCCGGGTCGCCTCGGTGCCGGCCGGCCACGTGTACGTCAGCCACCTGAGTGACCCCTCGGGCCGCGACGCGGTGGCCCGGCTGCCGGATCCCGTCCCGCCCGCCCCGCCGGGGGAGACCCTGCTGGCCGGCCAGTGGTGGCCCCCGGTGATGCTGTCACCGTCCTGGGTCCGGCAGCACCGCGGCGAGTTCGACGTCTTCCACATCCAGTTCGGCTTTGACGCCCAAGACCCCGGCTCGCTGGCCGGGCTGGCCCGGGCCCTGCGGGCGGCCGGCAAGCCGCTGGTGTACACCGTGCACGACCTGCGCAACCCGCACCACGAAGACCGGCGCGCCCACGACGCGCACCTGGACGTCCTCATCCCGCAGGCCGACGCGCTGATCACGCTGACCGAGCCGGCCGCGGCGGCGGTCGAGTCACGCTGGGGGCGCCGCCCGGCTGTCCTGCCGCACCCGCACGTCGTCGAGCCCGGCCGCGTCCCGTCCCGGCGCGCACCCGGTGCCGGGTTCACGGTCGGGGTGCACGCCAAAAGCGGGCGCGCGAGCATGGCCTCCCTGCCGGTCATCCGGGCGCTGGCCGAGGTCGTGCCGGCCCTGCCGGGCGGCCGGATCCAGGTCAACATCCACCCCGACGTGTTCGACCCGGCCGGGCGGCGCCACGACCCGGAACTCGCCCGCTACCTGGCCGGCGCGGCCGCCGCGGGCCAGGTCGACCTGCGGGTGCACGACTGCTTCAGCGACGAGGAACTGTGGACCTACCTGGAGAGCCTCGACGTCTCGGTGCTGCCGTACCGGTTCGGCACCCACTCGGGCTGGCTGGAAGCCTGTTACGACCTCGGTACCACCGTGGTCGCGCCGGACTGCGGTTACTTCGCCGCCCAGCGTCCGTGCCTGACCTACGGTCACGACGAGTCCGGCTTTGACGCCGCGTCGCTGCAGGCCGCCGTCCTCGACGCCTACCAGCGGCGGCCGCACTGGCAGGCCCGCCCGGAGGAACGGCGGCGGGAGCGGACCGCCATCGCGGCGGCGCACCGGGACCTGTACCAGCAGCTGCTCGGATGAAGGCGCTGCGCATCGCGCTGATCGCCTCGGCCCGCTTCGCCATCCGGGAACCGTTCGCCGGCGGCCTCGAGGCGCACACCTGGGCCCTGGCCCGCGGCCTGAAGCACCGGGGGCACGAGGTGACCGTCTTCGCCGGCGCCGGCTCGGATCCGGCCCTCGGCGTGCGCCAGCTCGCCGCGGCCCGGCCGCGGATCAGCGACGCCGCCCGCGCCGACGTGAGCATGCCCGCCCAGGAGTGGCTGGACGAGCACCACGCCTACCTGCAGCTGCTGCTCGAGCTGGCGGAGCACGGCCGGGACAACTTCGACGTGGTGCACAACAACAGCCTGCACCACCTGCCGGTCGCGATGGCCCGCACGGTGCCGGTCCCGGTGATCTCCACCCTGCACACCCCGCCCACGCCCTGGCTGGAATCAGCCGTGCAGGCCGGCCCCTGCCCGGTGATCTTCACCGCGGTCAGCCGGCACACGTCGCGGGCCTGGAGTCACGCGATACCGGCGATCCGGGTCATCCGCAACGGCATCGACCTGGACCGCTGGCGGCCCGGGCCCGGCGGCGGCCCCGCCATCTGGCTCGGCCGGCTGGTGCCGGAGAAGGGCGCCGACCTGGCGGTCCGGGCCGCGCGCAGTGCCGGGCAGCCGCTGGACCTGGTCGGTCCCGTGTCCGACCCGGACTTCTACGCCGAGCGCATCGAGCCGCTGCTCGGCGGCGGGGTGCGCTACCTCGGCCACCTCACTCACGACGAGCTGGCGGTCTGGCTCGGCCGGGCCCGGGCCTGCCTGGTGACCCCGCGCTGGGACGAGCCCTACTGCCTGGTCGCGGCCGAAGCGCTGGCCTGCGGGACGCCGGTGGCCGGGTTCGCCCGCGGCGCGCTGCCCGAGCTGCTGGACGACCGGTGCGCCGTGCTGGTCGAACCGGACAACGTGGAGGCCCTGTCGGCCGCGCTGCTGGCGGCCGCCCGGCTGCCCCGGGCCGCGGCCCGGGCGCACGCCGTGGCGCACTGCTCCCAGGACCAGATGATCGGCCGCTACGAGGACCTCTACCGTGAGGTCGCCGCGTGATCGGGGAGCCGTGCGCAGCGCGGTCGTAACCCTGGTCGCGGGACGGCATCCGCACCTGGCCCTGCAGCGCCGCGGGCTGCTGGCCGGCACCGCCCGGCCGGACCGGCACGTCGTGGTGTCGATGAACGACCCCGGCGTCCGCGACGTGCTCGACCAGGGGACGCCGTCCCCGGACGTCGTCGAGCTGCCCGCTGCCCCGGGGCCGCTGCCGCTGGCCCGGGCCCGTAACGAAGGGGCCCGCGCGGCCCTGCGCGGCGGCGCGGAGCTGCTGATCTTCCTGGACGTGGACTGCGTCCCGGGCCCGGGACTGGTCCGGCGGTACCTTGAGGTCGCCGCCGACGAGCCGCGGCCCGCGGTGCTGTGCGGCCCGGTCGCCTACCTGCCCCCGCCGCCCCCGGGCGGCTACCGGCTGGAGGCCCTGGCCGGGCTGGGGCGCCCGCACCCGGCCCGGCCGGTGCCGCCCGAGACCGGCGCGGAGTCCGGCGGCGACCACACCCTGTTCTGGTCGCTGTCGTTCGCCGTGCGGGCGGAACTGTGGCGCGAGCTCGGCGGCTTCTGCGAGGAGTACCGCGGCTACGGCGGCGAGGACACCGACTTCGGCCAGCTCGCCGCGCGCCACGGGGTCCCGCTGACCTGGGTCGGCGGAGCCTGGGCGTACCACCAGTACCATCCGACGTCCGACCCCCCGGTGCAGCACCTGCACGACATCATCCGCAACGCGTCGGTCTTCCGCCGGCGCTGGGGCTGGTGGCCGATGGGCGGCTGGCTGCGCGAGTTCGAGCGCCGCGGGCTGGCCGTGTTCGAGCCCCGCACCGAGACCTGGCGGGCGGCCCGTCCGTTACGAGTCGTCGCCGGCGTCGAGGTCCCCGGCCGTCGTGCGGACGCCCCGCAGCATGCCGACCAGGTCCGCCGCCTGCTGCGGGGTCAGCCCGGGCAGGCCGAAGGACCCCTCGTTGAGCGCCGCGGTGGCCTCGTCGACCAGTGTCCGCCCGTCGTCGGTGATGGTGGCGAGGACGACGCGGCGGTCGTCGGGCGACATGCTGCGCCGGACCAGGCCCCGCTGCTCGAGCTTGCTGACCGCATTGGTCACCGCGGCGGGGTGGACCATCAGCCGCGCGCCGAGCTTGCCCATCGGCAGCGAGCCGGCCCGGGTGAAGGCGAGCAGCCGCAGTGCCTCGTAGGCGGCGAAGGTGATCCCGTAGGGCTTGAGGATGTCCTCTACCCGCGCCAGCAGCAGCTGCTGGACCCGCATGACGGACGTGACGGCGGCCATCCGGTCCGCCTGGCCGGGCCAGCGGGCGTGCCACTGGCGGTGCGCTTCGGCGAGAGGATCGAAGGGGTCAGCAGGCACGCCGCTAACCGTATGCCACCAGCCCCGGGTGAGGAAACCAGCCGCTCCGAGGGAGGAAACCAGCGCCCGTTTTGCTTGACCTGTCCCGGTATTTCTTTTAACGTTAAAATATTGAGCGTCCAATGGTTCTCGCTGAGGAGTGGCCGTGGCAACCGACCGCGATCTGCACGTGCCGGTGAACCCGGTCCGGTTCGTGACCTCGACCGCGCTGTTCGACGGGCATGACGCGGCGATCAACATCATGCGGCGGGTCATGCAGGCGCAGGGCGCCGAGGTCGTCCACCTCGGCCACGACCGCTCGGTGCTCGAGGTGGTCAGCGCGGTCATCGAGGAGGACGCGTCCGGCGTCGCGGTCAGCTCCTACCAGGGCGGCCACCTCGAGTTCTTCGAGTATCTCGTACAGACCCTGCGGCAACGCGGGGCCGGCCACATTCGGGTCTACGGCGGCGGCGGCGGGACGATCGTGCCGGCGGAAATCGACTATCTGCACAGCGTCGGCGTCGCCCGGATCTTCGCTCCGGAGGACGGCCAGCGGCTCGGCCTCGCTGCCATGGTGAACGTGATCCTGCGCGATTGCGACCAGCCACGGCCGCCGACGGCGATCGAATACGCGGCACTGATGTCCGGCCACACACCGACGCTGGCCCGCCTCATCACCGCCATCGAAACAGCCACCGCGCAGCCTGACATCCTGCAGCCGGCCCGCGCCGCCGCTTCGGGTTCCCACTCTGTGGTCCTCGGGATCACC
>DASWUW010000440.1:0-2368 GCA_036406335.1 Trebonia sp. | reverse complement strand
CGGAAAGGGCTTGGGCGGCGTATTGCCGACGTCGACGACTCCGACACCTTTGAATGCCGCCCGCACGTGCCCGGGGAGATCCGGCACGCGCTGCTGGGCGGCGAGCTCACCGCCGCGCTACGCCAGGGGAAGAGCATGTGGTGCCAGACTGACCCCGCGTCCGGGGTCACGCTCGGCATTCACCTCGGCATGTCCGGCAAGATCGTGATCGCCGACGCGAACGGGACCGAGGTCGACGGGGGCGACTACTGGGAGGGCCGCCGCCAGCCGGGCAGCTACCGCTGGGCGCGCTTCACCATCACCTTCGAAGACGGCGGCCGCCTGATGCTGGTCGACCCGCGGCGCCTGGGCCGCGTCCGGCTCAACCCGCCGGTCGAGCTGCTGGGACCGGACGCCCAGCTGATCACCCCGGCGCAGTTCCGGGCGGTTCTGGCGCACAGCTCGGCGCCGGTCAAGGCCCGGATCATGGATCAGCAGCGGATCGCCGGCATCGGTAACCTGCTGGCCGACGAAATCCTGTGGCGCGCCCGGGTACACCCCGCGCAGGCGGTCAGCACCCTGACCCCGGCCGAGCAGAGCCGGCTGCTCCGGGCCAGCCGCGACTCGATCCGGGCGGCCCTGCACGACGGCGGCGTGCACACCCTGACGGTCGTCCCCTACCGGCGCCGGGGCGGCACCTGCCCGCGCGATCACGCGCCTATGCGCACCGGGAAAGTCGGCGGGCGGACCACGTGGTGGTGCTCGGCGGAGCAACTGCTGCCGAACGCCATTAAATAGCCGCCCCACTGGGCTGTATTTCGCTCTTCACTGGGTAGACGGGAACAGACGACCAAAACTGAGAGTGAGGATATGACGGAAGATATGAGGCAGCAGCAGGACACCCGGCCGCTGCCCGAAGCAGGCCGTGAAAAGCTGGCTAAACACGGCGGCACATTCCTCGGTCATTTGCTCGGCCGCGTGATTACCAAGGTCGCCATCGCGATCGTGATCGTGCTGGTAGCCGCCTACCTGGTGCTAGCCAAGCTCGAGAGCCTTAACCCGTTCACCTCGCACACCACGATCACCACCACGGTGGTCCTGGGTAAACTCACCAAGATCGAGCAGGTGCACGTCGCGACGCGCTCGTACCCGGTGGACGTGCAGATCACCCAGAGCGTAGGGGTGATCCCCTGCTTCCTGATCTGTAACCAGATGGAGCTCAAGGGCAGCGGTACCGACGACGCCGTGGCGGACCTCAGCAAGCTTTCCCGGCAGGACGTCAGCATCGACCAGTCCACTGAAACGGTGACCGTGCGGATGGCCGCGCCCGCCGTCAGCCCGGCCGTGCTGAACGCGGCCGCCTGTACCATCACCAGCACCCACGGAGCGGTCAACGGCCTGACCGCGGCCTTCAGGAGCAACCCCAATGGCTACCGCCCGCTTTACGCGGCCGCGCAGAGCCAGATCCACGTCACCGCCCAGCACGACAAGGAACTGCTCACGGCGGGCGAGCAGAGTACCCGGGCGCTGCTCACCCGGATACTCGGCACCGTCGGCGTCAAAAAGGTGACGGTGAACTTCACCTAGCGCTCCCGTAGCTGACCACGTCCACCGCGGTGTCCGGGTTCGCGGCCGTCGACGAACCCCCGGTGCCGTTCACCACGTGGATGATCCCCCCCGAGCCCGCGGTGCTGAGGAAAACCGTGAGCAGGTCACGCAGCTTCCCGCCGGGCGGATCGGCCATCTCGAACGCGCTGGCGGCGAACACCGGCACGCCCCGGTCGAAGAAGCTGTAACTGGCCATGCCGTAGCCGTGAAAGCCAGCCGCCTGACGGGTGATCAGGAAGGCCGGGTAGCCCTTAGCCGCGGTGCTCGCCATCCAGGCGGCCTGACTCGGCGGGTCGTACGGCATCTCGTTCTGGAAGAAGATGTCCGTGCCGTCTTTCCCGTTCCAGATCACCTCGTCCTTCTCGTAGTGCTCCACGAACAGGCCGTAGGCGGTCACCCGGTCTCCGTTGACCAAGACTCCGGTGTCGGCGGCATTGCCGTCCCAGCCGACGCCGTCGCCGTGGTCGGCGCGCCAGGCCCAGATGTCGTCCAGGATTACCTGGGAACTGTTAACCACCAGGCTGGTGGCCGCCTGGCCAGGCCCGGCTCCGCCGATGCGGAAGAACACGTCCTGCAGAACGGTGGGGTCACCCGGTTCAGCCCGTCCGGCCCGAGGCCGGCTTCCCACCTGCAGGAGGACCGGGGAACGCGCCGGCCCGGCATCGAACATCACCCCGGACAGCCTTACCCCCGGGACGCTTGCCACCCGCATCCCGGCGGTGCCGGCCGCCGGGATCAGGGTGGGAAACCCGAGACCGAGCACTACCGTGTCCGGGCGGGT
>DASWUW010000439.1:0-5367 GCA_036406335.1 Trebonia sp. | reverse complement strand
GCCTCGCCGCGGGCGATGCGGTCCAGGTCGTCCTCCATGCGCGCGGTGAACTCGTAGTTCACCAGGTCGCCGAAGTGGTTCTCCAGCAGCCCGACGACGGCGAAGGCGATGTACGACGGGACCAGCGCCGTGCCCTTCTTGAACGCGTAGCCGCGGTCCAGGATCGTGCCCAGGATCGTGGAGTACGTCGAGGGGCGCCCGATCTCGCGCTCTTCCATCTCCTTGATCAGCGAGGCCTCGGTGAAGCGCGCGGGCGGCTTGGTCGAGTGCCCGTCCGCGGTGACCTTGGTGGTGGTCAGCGCGTCGCCCTCGGCCACCGCCGGCAGCCGCTGCTCGGAGTCGTCCAGCGCGGCGTCCGGGTCGTCGGTGCCCTCCACGTACGCCTTCAGGAAGCCGTGGAAGGAGATGATTCGGCCGCTGGCGCTGAATTCCACGTCCCGGCCGTCGGAGGCGGCGCCGCCGACCTTCACGGTCACGGTGTGCCCGGTGGCGTCCTTCATCTGGGAGGCGACGGTGCGCATCCAGATCAGCTCGTACAGCCGGAACTCGTCGCCCCTCAGGCCGGTCTGCGCCGGGGTGCGGAAGGTGTCGCCGGAGGGCCGGATCGCCTCGTGCGCCTCCTGCGCGTTCTTCACCTTGCTGGTGTAGGTCCGCGGCGCGTCGGGCACGTACTCGGCCCCGTACAGCTCGCGGGCCTGGTTGCGGGCGGCGTCGATCGCGGTCTTGGACAGCACGATCGAGTCGGTCCGCATATAGGTGATGTAGCCGTTCTCGTACAGCCGCTGCGCCACCGACATCGCGTACTTGGCGGTAAAGCCGAGCTTGCGGCTGGCCTCCTGCTGCAGCGTGGTGGTGCGGAACGGCGCGTAGGGCGAGCGGCGGTAGGGCTTGCGCTCCACGCTGCTGACCGCGAACGACGCGTCGCCCAGCCGCCCGGCCAGCGCGGCCGCGGCCTCGCCGTCCAGGTGCAGCAGCTGGCCCTCGTCCCCGCGGAGCTGGCC
Organism: Trebonia sp.; assembly: GCA_036406335.1. GTDB lineage: Bacteria > Actinomycetota > Actinomycetes > Streptosporangiales > Streptosporangiaceae > Trebonia. Next base: position 4,366 of record DASWUW010000439.1, on the reverse strand, counting down.
GACCGAGCTGAAGTCGCGGCCCTGCGCCACCCGCTTCCCGTCCACCGTCTGCAGGGTGGCGGTAAAGGTGGTGGGGTCATCCGGGAGCCGTTCGGCGCCGTGCTCGCGGGTCGCGAACTCGGCCTCCAGGTCCCAGTAGCTAGCGGAGCGGAACGCGATCCGGTCGCGCTCCTTGTCGACGATCAGCCGGGTGGCGACGGACTGCACGCGGCCGGCCGACAGCCGCGGCATGACCTTCTTCCACAGCACCGGGGAGACCTCGTAACCGTAGAGACGGTCGAGGACGCGGCGGGTCTGGTAGGCGTCGACCTTGCCGTCGTTGAGCTCGGTCGGGTTGGCGATGGCGCGGGCGATCGCCTCCGGGGTGATCTCGTGGAAGACCATCCGCTTGGTCGGCACCTTGGGCTTGAGCTCTTCCCGCAGGTGCCAGGCGATGGCCTCGCCCTCGCGGTCCTCGTCTGTCGCCAGGTAAAGCTCGTCGGCATCCTTGAGCAGCGACTTGAGCTTGGAGACCTGCGACCGCTTGTCCGCCGGCACCACGTACAGCGCCTGGAAGTCGTGGTCGACGTCCACGCCGAGCCGCGCCCAGGGCTCGCCCTTGTACTTCTCCGGGATCTCGGCCGCCTTGTCGGGCATGTCCCGGATATGGCCGATGCTCGACTCGACCACGTACCCCTTGCCGAGGTAGCCGGCGATGGTCCGCGCCTTGGCCGGGGACTCCACGATCACGAGCCTGGTGCCCTGACCACTGCCGTTAGCGGCGGTGCCGTTTCCGGTAGCCGCCCCGCTGTCCCCGTTGCCGGAGGCCGCCGCCGTCTTGCCGGCGGCCTTGTTTCTTGGTGGCACGCTTTTCCAACCTCACATCCGCGCCTTTGGCCCGTCACGCTGCAGGCGGGCCCTTTCGCCGCGTTCCGACGTTACGCCCGCCGTCAGTACCATACGCGGCGCGGCCCCGAAATGCCCGTCCCCGCGGTTATCCCTGCAACCCGGTTACCCGTCCCGCCTGTTCCCGGCGGGTGCTGCGCCCCATCCCGGCCGCTGGTCGCGGCGGAGCGCAATCGGCATACGGAACTTCGCTGCGGCGGCTTGCGCACGGCGTGAACGCCAGGACAATAAGAGGTAATGGCAGAGTATGACTACCTCAACTTGTACATGCCCCGCGGCACGTCACGCGACGTGGCCCGGCGTATCCTCACGGACCACGCGGAGTACGGCAAGTGGGAGCTGGCCCGGCTCCGCCTGTACGCCGACGGCAGCCGGAAGGTCACCCTCCGCCGCCGGATCATCCGGGTCGGGCGCACCTTTTCGGCGGCCAGCAGCTAGCAGCCGCCCGGCAGCTAGCAGTCGTCCAGCAGCCGGTCCAGCACCCGCACGCCGAACTGAAGGCTTTCCAGCGGGACCCGCTCGTCGACGCCGTGGAACATGCCGGCGAAGTCCAGCTCCGGCGGCAGCCGCAGCGGGCTGAACCCGAAGCAGCGGATGCCCAGCTGGGAAAAGTGCTTGGCGTCGGTCCCGGCCGACAGGCAGTACGGGACGACGGTCCCGCCCGGGTCCTCGGCCAGCAGGGAAGCGGACATGGCATCCCACAGGGCGCCGTCCGCCGTCGTTTCCAGCGCGATGTCGTGGTGGATGAATTCCCGGCTGACCCCGGAGCCGAGCAGCCGGTCGATTTCGGCGAAGAACTCTTCCTCCCGCCCGGGCAGGAAGCGGCCGTCCAGCTCGCCGTAGGCCGCCTGCGGGATCACGTTGACCTTGTAGCCGGCCTTGAGCCCGGTCGGGTTGGCGGTGTGCTGCGTCGTCGCCCCGATCATCTTGCTCATCCCGCCCAGCTTGCCGATGATGCTGGCCGGGTCGGCCGGGTCGAACTCCGCCCCCAGCGCCTCGGCGGCCTGCTGCAGGAACGCCCGCGCGGCGTCCGGCAGCTGGACCGGCCACTGGTGCCGCCCGACCCGCGCGAGGGCTTCCGCCAGCGTGGTGACCGCGTTGTCGCCGTGGATCATCGACCCGTGCCCGGCGGTGCCCTTGGCGGTCAGCTTCATCCAGGCCAGCCCCTTCTCCGCGGTCTGGACCGCGTAGAGCCGCCGGTCGCCGACGGTCACGCTGAACCCGCCGACCTCCCCGATCGCCTCGGTGACGCCCTCGAAGAAGTCCGGGTGCTGCTCGGCCAGGAAGCCGGCCCCCCAGTTGCCGCCCGCCTCCTCGTCCGCGGTGAAGGCGAGCACGATGTCCCGGGCGGGCTTGCGCCCCTCGCGCAGCCGCTGCCGCGCCACCGCGAGAATGATCGCGTCCATATCCTTCATGTCGACCGCGCCGCGCCCCCACACGCACCCGTCGGCGATCTCCCCGCCGAACGGATGCTGCTGCCAGTCGCTCGCGCTGGCCGGCACCACGTCCAGGTGCCCGTGGATCAGCAGCGCGGGCCGGTCCCGGTCCGCTCCCTCGATCCGGGCGACCAGGCTGGTCCGCTTCTGGTGCGACTCGAGAACCGCCGGCGACAGCCCGACCTCGCTGAGCAGCCCGGCCACGTACTCGGCGGCCTTCCGCTCCCCCGGCCCGGAGTGATCGCCTGGATTCGTCGTATCGATCCTGATCAGGTCGCGGCAGATCGACACGACCTCCTCTTCGGCCACGCTGGGGACTCTGCTCTCCTGGTTCTCCGTCACCGTCCCATCGTGCCATGGTGGCGCGACCGGTAGCTCCTCCCCCGTTTCTCCGCCGAAATCCCACTTGTGGACGGGTTCAAGTCCGTCAGGGCGCGGAGGCCGCCATCCTTCGCGGATGCTTCACGCGCTTCACCGTGGCACGCCGCACAGGTGCGGTCTTACTGCCACTCTGCGCCTCGGCCTGACTGGCCGGCAGCCGGGCGAGATTGATCCCGGCGTTCTCGTCGCGGTCGTGCCTGGTACCGCAGACCTGGCAGGTCCACCTGCGGTCAGACAAGGTCAGCTCGGCGTTGATCTGCCCGCACGCTGAACAAGTCTTGCTCGATGGGTAGAAACGGTCAGCGATCCACAGTTCGCTGCCGTACCAGCCGCACTTATAGGTCAGCTGCCGACAGAACTCGCCGAAAGCGGCCTCGGCCCAGGCCTTGCGGTGCTTCCTCATCCCGCGAGCGAACCCCCTGAGGCAGAGGTCTTCGATCACGATCTGGCCGTGGGTCTTGGCCAGTTCGCTGGTCGCCTTGTGGATCGTGTCGGCCCGTATGGCGGTCACCCGCGTGTAAACGCGCGCGACCTTCCGCAGGGCTTTCGGATTCGCCACCCGCCGCACGACCGTGCCGTCCGAGCGCATGATCACCAGCAAATCCTGGCCAATCCCCGCATCGACGCCGACAGCATCCCTGCGTGCTTCCGGCGGCCGCGGCGGGATGATCTCGAGCCGGAGCGACACGCGCCACCGGCCATTCTTCTCCCTAACCGTGGCCGACAGCAGGCGGCCGGTCCCGTGGCGGATGTGGCGGTAGATGAGACGGAGGTTCTCAGCGGTACGCACCCGCCCGACGCCGGGCAAGACCACATGCCGACTGTCATCGACCCGCAGCGCTCCGGTGGTGTAGGTGCAGCGCACGGAGTCCTTGCCCTTCTTCCGGAACCGCGGGAACCTCATCCGCAGCCCTTCTCTGTCTCCCCTCTTCGACGAATGCCAGTTCTTAAGTGCCGTAACTGCGTCCGCGATCCCGTTCGAGTACGCCTCCTTCGAGCACTCCGTCCACCACGGGGCGACCTGGTGCTTGACCTGGTTCCAGCGCTTGCGTAGCTCGTAGGGCGACCAGACGGCCGAGTCATAGCCGCCTGTTTCCGGGTCCGCGTGCATCGCCGCGTGGATCTGCTCAACCGCCCAGTTGCGAGCGAACCGACGCGCACCGTCATCCCGCCGGAAGCGCGCCGCCTGTTCAGGCGATGGCTCGAGGCGAACCGACCATCCCTTGACGATCCGCCCCGACGGGACAGCGTAGCGACCCATGCCAGAACTCCTATCGAAAACACTATTGTGTGCATTCTGAGTGGAACAGTTAGGTCCGACATTCGGGTTAACTGGACGAGAGGCCGACGAGTCGTGCCAGCCACGTTGGGCCGCAGCATCTGGTTCGCATCCGATCCGAAGGTTTGCTAGCCTTGGGCAGCCGATGACATCGTCGGCGCTTGTCCGAGTGGCGGAATGGCAGACGCGCTAGCTTGAGGTGCTAGTGGGTGGTAACACCTGTGCGGGTTCAAGTCCCGCCTCGGTCACAAACCCTTTGGGCGTGTTAAAGCCAGGTTGAATGGCTACCTCGACCAGTTTCTCTCCCGGCTGTTACACCAGCGACAACTCGCGCGAGGTCGGCGAACGCGGCGACCACGCGGGCGATCTCGTCCCGGCTCATCCG
>DASWUW010000438.1:0-3906 GCA_036406335.1 Trebonia sp. | reverse complement strand
CGGGGCCGGGGAACGGCTGGCGCCAGACGATCTCGCCCGGCAGCCCGAGCTCCTCGCCGACCTTCCGCACCTCGTCCTTGAACAGCGAGCGGAGCGGCTCGACGAGCAGGAACTTGAGGTCGTCGGGCAAGCCGCCCACGTTGTGGTGCGACTTGATGTTCGCGGTGCCGGAGCCGCCGCCAGACTCGACCACGTCCGGGTAAAGGGTGCCCTGGACCAGGAACTCGGTCGCCTCGCCGTGCTCGCCCGCGGCCGCGGTGATCTCGCGCGCGGCCCGTTCGAAGGCCCGGATGAACTCCCGGCCGATGACCTTGCGCTTGTCCTCCGGGTCGGTGACGCCCGCGAGGGCGGCGAGGAACTCGGCGGACGCGTCGACCACGTGCAGGTTGACCCCGGTGGCGGCGACGAAGTCCTGCTCGACCTGCTCCGCCTCGCCCTTGCGAAGCAGCCCGTGATCGACGAATACGCAGGTCAGCCGGTCACCGATGGCGCGCTGAACCAGGGCCGCGGCGACGGCGGAGTCCACCCCGCCGGACAGTCCGCAGATCGCCCGGCCGTCCCCGACCTGCTCCCGGATCCGCCCGGTCTGCTCCTCCACGATGTTCACCATCGTCCAGGTGAGGCGGCAGCCGGCCGCCTCGAGGAACCGGCGGAGGATCTTGGTGCCGTACTCGGTGTGCATCACCTCGGGGTGGAACTGCACTCCGTACAGGCCCCGCCCGGCGTCTTCCACGGCGGCGGCGGGAGTGGTCGCCGTCTGCGCGGTCACCGTGAACCCGGGCGGCGCCGCGGTCGAGGTGTCGCCGTGCGACATCCACACGCTGAGCTCCGGGCCGAGTCCGGTCAGCAGCCTGCTGCCGGTTTCCGGGAGCACCAGCAGCGGGGTGCCGCCGTACTCGGCCGCGCCGGTGGGCTCCACCGTGCCGCCGAGCTCGCGGACCAGCACCTGGTGCCCGTAGCAGATGCCGAAGACCGGCACCCCCGCCTCGAACAGACCCGGCGGGGCGCTGGGGGCGCCGTCGGCGTAGACCGAGGCCGGACCGCCGGACAGGATGATCGCCTTCGGGTTCCTGGCCAGCATCTCGCTCACCGGCATGGTGGGCGGCACGATCTCCGAGTAGACGTGGCACTCGCGGACCCGGCGGGCGATGAGCTGGGCGTACTGCGCGCCGAAGTCAACGACCAGCACGGTGTCATAACCACCAGCTGCGGACACACCGACCCCTTCCGCCAGGGTGTCTCCCCGGGTAACGGCCCAGTCTAGTGCCCGGGAGCGGCCACCGGGCCGGCACTCGCGGGGCGGCCGGCGGCCTGTTCCGGCTCCGGCTCCGCACCGGGCTCCGCACCGGGCTCGGGGACGGGCTCGGGGGCGGGGAGCGGGGTGATCAGGAGCCGGGCGATGCGGCGCCCGTCCAGCTCGGTGACCGCGATCGTGTAGCCGGGAATCTCGGTCGCGGCGCCCGCCTGGGGGAGCTCGCCCAGGGCGGCGAGGACAAAGCCCGCCACCGTCTCGTACGGGCCCTCGGGCAGCCTGATCCCGGTCTGCTCGGCGAACTCGTCCAGGTTGAGCAGGCCGTCCACCTCGACCTCGCCCTGCGGGAGCTTGGTCGCCGGGGCCTCGCCGCTGTCGTACTCGTCCTGGATGTCGCCGATCAGCTCCTCGACCAGGTCCTCCAGGGTGACGATGCCGGCCGTGCCGCCGTACTCGTCGGCCACGATCGCCAGGTGCACCCGTTCCCGGCGCATCTCCGACAGCGAGGACAGCACCGCCTTGCTGATCGGCAGGAACTTGACCGGGCGGACGACCTCGTCGACCAGCGCCGTACGGGCCGGGGCGGCCGGGCCGAGCAGGTCCCGGATGTGCACGAAGCCGACCACGTTGTCGTAGGAGCCCTGGTAGACCGGCAGCCGCGAGTAGGGCACGCCGGACGCGATCAGCGCCGCCTCGCCGACCGTGGTCCCGGCCGCCAGGAACTCCACCTCGGTGCGCGGCCGCAGCACCTCCCGGATCTGCCGCTTCCCGGCGTCGAAGACCTCGCCCACGATGCGCCGCTCGTCCGCGCTCAGCGTCTGCGTGCCGGTGACCAGCTCCCGTACCTCCTGCTCGGTCATCGCCTGGCGTCCCTGCCCCGGGTCGGCGCCGAGCAGCCGGACCACCAGGTTGACCGAGATCGAGAGCAGCCAGACGACGGGCCGGGCGAGCCGGGAGATCACGTCCAGCACCGGCGCGGCGACCAGCGCGATGGGGACGGTGCGCTGCAGCGCCAGCCGCTTCGGGGCCAGCTCGCTGAACACCAGCGTGAGGAAGGTGATGGCCGCGGTCACGGTCGCGAACGCCAGCGGGGAGGCCACGGCGTGGGACAGGCCCCGGCCCATCAGCCAGTCGCCCAGCAGCCCGGCCAGCGTGTCGGCCCCGTAGGCGCCGGTCACCAGCGTGGCCAGGGTCGTGCCGATCTGCACGGAGGCCAGGAAGCGGTTGGGGTCGGAGGCGAGCCGGGCCGCCTTGGCCCCGCGCCGGCCGTGCTTAGCCAGCGACCGGACCTGGCCCTCGCGCAGCGAGACCAGGGCCATCTCCGCGGAGGCGAAGAACCCGCCGATGGAGAGAATGACGAGGACGATGACGATGTCCAGGACGACCTTGCTCAAGGCGCTACCGCCGACTTCCTGAGTTTGCCCTTAGCCTCGAGGTCGGTCCCCGTACCCAGGCCGGTTACTGCCGCCAGTCTAGACCGGATAACGTAACCGCCTCGCGGGGTCCCCGTCCGGCACCGGAATGATCGGCGGTCAATGAATACTGAAGTCTGGTTCGCCCCCGGGCGGGCCAACCTCATGGGTGAGCACACGGACTACAACGAGGGGTTCGTGCTGCCGTTCGCGCTCGGCCGCGGGGTGACCGCGACCGTTGCCGCGCGCGACGACGGGCAGCTCGTGCTGCGGTCCGCGCAGGCGCCGGGCGAGACCGCCGCGGTCGCGCTCGACTCGCTCGCGCCCGGCTCGGTAACCGGCTGGGCGGCCTACCCGGCGGGCGCCGCGTGGGCGCTGCGGGACGCCGGGTACCCGGTGCGCGGCGCCTCAGTCGGCATCGACTCCGACCTGCCGGTAGGCGCCGGGGTGTCGTCGTCGGCCGCGCTCGAGTGCTCGGTGGCGCTGGCCCTCTGCTCACGGTCCGGGTTCACGGTGCCGCGGAGCGAGCTGGCCGCGATCGCCCAGCGGGCGGAGAACGAGTTCGTGGGCGCGCCGACCGGGATCATCGACCAGTCGGCGGCGCTGCTGTGCGAGGAGAGCCACGCGCTGCTGCTCGACTGCGGGACCGGGAAGACGGTTCAGGTGCCGTTCCGGCCCGCCGCGGCCGGCCTGGCGGCGCTGGTCATCGACACCCGGGTAACGCACGCGCTGGTCTCCGGGGAGTACGCGGCGCGGCGGGCCGAGTGCGAGGCGGCCGCGCGGGCGCTGGGGGTGCCCGCCCTCGGCGCGGTCACCGGCCTGGACCAGCTGGGCCGGCTGGACGACCCGGTGCTGCGCCGCCGGGCCCGGCACGTGATCACCGACAGCGCCCGGGCCCGGGAGATCGCGGCGGCGCTGCTAGCCGACGGCGCGAGCGCGGACGCGACCTACCGGTTCATCGGGCAGTCGCTGCTGGCCGGGCACGCCTCGTTGCGGGACGACTTCGAGGTGTCCTGGCCCGCGGCCGACGTCGCGGTGCCAGCCGCGGTAAGCGCGGGAGCGTACGGGGCCAAGATGATCGGCGGCGGCTTTGGCGGCTCGGTGCTGGCGCTGGTGCCGGCGCGGGCGGCGGCCGCCCTGCGGGCCGGCGTGACCGGGGCGTTCACGGCCCGCGGCTGGACCGCTCCGGAGTTCCTGGACGCGGTCCCGTCCCCGGCGGCCCGCCGGCTCGCCTAGCGGGCC
>DASWUW010000437.1:0-9335 GCA_036406335.1 Trebonia sp. | reverse complement strand
CCGCTGCCCGGGGTGCAGGTCGAGACGGTCCAGCAGCAGTTCCGCGTGGTCCCCGGACAGCGGGGCGTTCCACCGCATCCGCGCGTACAGCGCGTCCTCAGGATCGGTCACGTCGACAGCATGCCCTATTTCGGGCGGTCCGCGCACTTGACCACGGGCCCGGCGGTGGTGTTGGAGTGAAGGGGTGAGCAGCTACCAGGACAAGCCGTGGCTCGGTCTGTACCAGCCGGGCCAGCCGTCCGACATCACGCCTGGATACGGCAGCGCGCTGGCGCTGTGGGAGGCCGGGGCCGCGGCCCCGGAGTGGGCCGGGCGTCCGTTCCTGTACTACTTCGACTCGGCCGTGACCGGAGCCGCCGTGCAGGCGGAAAGCGACGCGCTACGTACTCGCCGACTCCGGTGCGAAGGCCATCCTCAGCCTGGAGGACCTGTGGAACTCGGTCGGCGTCGGGGCGGTCGAGGGCACCGAGGTCACGCTGGCGATCGCGGCCGGCCCCGGTCACCCTGGGCCCGGACGACGTGGCCCTGCTGACCTACACCTCGGGCACCACCGGCCCCCCTAAGGGAGCGATGAACACCCACGGCAACGTGGTGTTCAACGCCTGCGCGTTCCGGGACTGGATCAGCCTGACCCCGCAGGACGTGGTGCTCGGCGGTGCGCCGCTGTTCCATATCACCGGCCTCATCGCTCACCTCGCGGTCGGGATGCTGGTGCCGATGCCCGTCGTACTCGGCTACCGTTTCGATCCCGCCACCGTCATCCGGCTGGCCCGGCAGTACCGCTGCACGTTCACCGTGATGGCGATCACCGCCTACACCGCGCTGGCCAACGACCCGTCGGTCAGGGAAGCGGACCTGTCCTCGCTGACCAAGGCCTACAGCGGCGGCGCGCCGATCGCGCCGAGCATCGTCGAGCGGTTCGAGCGGGAGGTCGGCCCGTACATCCACAACGTCTACGGGCTGACCGAGACCACCTCGCCGTCCCACGCGGTGCCGTTCGGGCGGCGCGCCCCGGTCGACCCGGCCAGCGGCGCGCTGTCGGTCGGGGTGCCGGTGTTCGGCACGGTGGCCCGGATCCTGGACGAGCAGGGGAACGAACTGCCGCCGGGGGAGACGGGAGAGATCGCCACCCGCGGCCCGATGGTGGTGCCGGGCTACTGGAACCGGCCGGACGCCACCGCGCGGACCCTGCCCGGCGGGGAACTGCGTACCGGCGATATCGGGTTCATGGACCCCGACGGCTGGTTCTACCTGGTGGACCGGAGCAAGGACATGATCGTCGCCTCCGGCTACAAGATGTGGCCCCGGGAGGTGGAGGACACCCTGGTCCGCCACCCCGCGGTGCGCGAGGCGGCGGTGATCGGCGTGCCCGACCCCTACCGGGGCGAGACGGTGTGGGCCTACGTCAGCCTTCGGCCCGGTGCCAGCGTGACCCGGAACAGCTGATCGGGTTCTGCCGCGGCGAGCTGGCCGCCTACAAGTATCCGCGCCGGGTCGAGGTGCTTCCTGAGCTGCCCAAGACCCCCACCGGCAAGTTGCTGCGCCGGGAACTGCGCCAGCGCGCCGCCGACGGGCCGCCCGCCTGAGGCCCCGGCCCAGCCGGTCCGCCGGGCCAGCTCGCGGCCGGTCAGCAACCCGGCCGCGAGCCAGGCGGACTAGCTTCGCGTCAGCTTCAGCACCGGGATGGTGCGGATGCCCGCGGTCTTCTCCTCGTACTCCCCGAACCCGGGCATGCGCTTGACCTGCTCGGCGTAGACGCGGTCCCGTTCGGCGCCGCTGAGCTCGGTCAGGCTGACCGGGTAGGTGCTGGTGCCCACCTCGACGGTCGTCTGCCCGGCGGCAACCAGGTTGCGGTACCACTCCGGGTCGGTCGGCGCGCCGCCCTTGGACGCGAAGATGTAGATGGTGCTGTCGTTGTCACCGGGCAGGTACACCAGCGGTGAGACAAATTCCTTGCCGCTCTTGCGCCCGACATGATGCACCAGCACCATCGGCGCGCCCTCGAACGGCGGGCCGACCTTGCCCCCGTTGGCGCGGAACTGCGCGATAATCCCCTGATTGAAGTCACCTGTATCAGCCATTATTCCTCCACCTGCGCTCGTGAGACACACTTATAACACCGAGGCTAGTCGGCTTGTTTCGCGGTGCCGGCCGGAACCGGCCGGCCAGCGGCAGAACGCGAGCGGCCGGTGCCCGTAGCGTGCCCGAGCGGTTAATCTCCAGCTCGGCGATTCCGGTCACCGCCGCCCCCGGGCGCGGTTCCGGTGACGGGACGGAGAAGGCCCTGGACCGCGCCCTAGACCCCGCGCGCCGCTACCGCGACGCCGCCCAAGGTCGCCCACGGGCCACGTTCCACCTGCCGCAGTCATGATCGCGGATACTTTTCGCCGACGGAGAGTTCTACCCGTCCTGGCAGGTGAACACTTCCGTGATCACGGCCTGAGCGAGCCGCGAGCCGCGAGGCACCGAAACGGCTTGTCAGCCGGACCTAAACCAAAGCGGCTCCGAACCCAGCGAGGGTTCGGAGCCATTGTGCTGTCTTGCGGTATTACCGGGGTGCCCCCAGAAGGATTCGAACCTTCGCACCTGGCTCCGGAGGCCAGTGCTCTATCCCCTGAGCTATGGGGGCGCAACGCAGAAAGGCTACCAGTCCGCGGCGGCGCTTGTGACACGCGCTCGGCTTGATCATCGGCGTAGGCAAGAGGTCGTATCAGGCGGTACCCTCACCGAGTGTGACGCAAGGTTTGGGGCGGGTGCTCGTCGTAGACGACGACGAAGTGATCCGGCAGCTGATCGCGGTGAACCTGCAGCTGGAGGGGTTCGACGTGGCGACTGCTGTCGACGGGCAGGACTGCCTCGAGAAGGTGCAGGAAATCGCGCCCGATGTGATCACGCTCGACGTGATGATGCCGCGCCTGGACGGCTGGGAGACCGCGGTTCAGCTGCGCAAGGCCCCGGAGACCGCGCACATCAAGGTGGTTCTGATTACCGCCCGGGCTCAGGAAGATGACATCAGCCACGGGACGAACGTCGGGGCCGATGCCTATCTGACCAAGCCCTTCGATCCGGGCGAGATGATCCGGATCGTCCGCGAGCTCGCTGGTGCCCCGCCTGCCTGACCGCCGCTCAGCGTGCCGGCCGGGAAGACCTCCGGCTGGGCGTTCCCGGGCAACAGCACGGCCGCCTTCGAGCGCACGGGCGCCAACTCGTGGAAGAAGGTCCGGCTGCCCGGGCCGAGCAGCTCCGTCCAGGCCGCGGCGGCGTTCTCGCCGTCCAGCGTGTGGGCCGCCCGCGGGACACAGCTGGACCGCTGGAACGGCCGCGGGTGGGCCGTGGCGAAGTCATTTCGCGGCCTGCTGAGCGGGGTGTCCGTGCTGGGGCGGAACGACGTGTGGGCGTTCGGCGGCGAGGCCAGCGGCGGGGGAGTGTTCCATTTCAACGGACGCTCGTGGACCGAGGTCTCGGCGACCTTCCAGGGCGGGTCAGCGGTCAGTGACCGCGACGTCTGGGCGGTCAGCGGCCAGACAGTGGAGCATTTCAACGGCCGGACATGGTCGGCGACAAGCGTCACCGGGCTGTTCCCGCCCGGCGGAGGCCTGCCCGTCTCGCCCTTCCTGCTCGGCATCCTCGCACTCGGGCCGGGCAACGTCTACGCGACCGGCGTGGGTTACGCGAGCGTGGGCGGCGGCTCCGAGGTAGTGCTGCACTTCAACGGCCGCAGCTGGAGCCGGGTAGCGGCGGGTGCGGCCGTCGTCGGCTCCCGGCAGTCGGTCGCGTCCGACGACAAGGGCGGCCTGTGGATCGTTGTCGACACCCACCAGAACTACCTGAGGCTGCTCCGCTACTCCGCGGGCAGCCTGACCACCGTGACGCTGCCCCCGGGAACCGGGCCGGTTTCGGTCTCGCGTGTTCCGGGCACCGCCGAGGCGCTGCTCGGCGGCTTCAAGTCGGACGCGGGAGTGGTTGAGCAGTACTCCTGACCCGAACTCGTAGCCTGGGGGCGTGATTACCCGCGACGTGCGCCGCGCGGTGGGCCGCGCGGTCGTCGTCGCGGGCTTCCGGCCTGGTGCCGATCCCGGCCTGCGCCCGACAGGCACTCCGGGCCAGTACGCGGCCAGCGTCGCCCTCACCCTGGGCCCGGATCCCCGGGCGACGGCCGCCATCCTGGCCGCCGGGCTCGCTCTGGAACCGTGGATCGCGCAGGTTGAGGTCACCGGTCCCGGTTACCTCACGGTGACCGTCACCCCCGAGGCCCTCGCCGCCGTGGCGGACCACGTCACGGCGGCCGGCCCCGCCTGCGTCACCAGCGACGCCCTGGCGGGCGCGATCGTTCCTGCCGCCCCCCCGGGCGATCCGCTGACCGCCTCCACGTGGGAAGCGGCGCGGGCGGCACTGGCCGCGCAGCTGGCTGCCCGTCTGGCCGCGGCCGCGGGCGCAACGGTGGCCAAGCCGGCGGAGTCCGAACGGAAGCGGCCGCCACTCCCGGCGCCCACCGCTCCCGCCCCCGGGGCAAGCCGCGCTCGTTCGGAAGACTTCCCGGCGGAACCGGACGCCCGGGCCCGGGCACCGGGGACGAACATCGCGGCGGCGGTTGCCTTCGCCGGACGCGACGCGGTGACGTTTACCCTGGCCCGAGCCGTTCCCGGCCAGCCCCTAGAGGTGCCGCCGGAAGTAATAGCGCGGCACGTCTCCGGCAATCCCGCCTACGCTGTCCGGTACGCGCACGCCCGGGCCGCGTGCGGGTTGCGCTGGGCCGCTGCCTCCGCCGGGGAGAGGAACTCTTCCCCGGTGACCTCTGTCCCGCCGGGTAGGTCCGGTACGCTGGCGGTTTCTGCCGTCGGGCCGGGACACCGGGACACCGGGGGGGCGTTTCCCCGGGAGACCGCGGTACTGCTCGATGCGCTGGCGTGGCTCCCGGAACGGGTCGCCGCCGCCGCGCGCCGGGGCCGGCCCGACGAATTCGCCCGCTACCTGGAGGATCTGGCCAGCGCCACCATCGACGCCCTGATTTCCGCGCGCCGCCCAGGTAACGCCCTGGGAGGTGACCGAACCCTCGGAAGTGACAGACTGGCTCTGGCCGGTGCCGCGCGGGCTGGCCTCGCCGCCGGGCTCGGGCTACTCGGAGTGAGCGCGCCCGACCGGTTGTGAACCAGCCGCACCAGGATTACCGGGGGCCGTCCCCGGGGTTACCTGGGTCGCTCCCCGAAAGACAAAGGAGAGAGCAAGCCGTGAGCCGTGTCGCCCACCCGGCTGGCCCCCGTCATGCCGACGTGCTGCCCGCCGATCACCCGCCGGTGCCCCCGCAGGATCTGAACGCGCTCCACCCGGCGGTCTGGCCGCGCGGGGCGCACCGCCTCGACGGCGTGCTGACGCTCGGCGGCCTCGACGTCCGCGACCTGGCGTCCCGGTTCGGCACGCCGGTCCTCGTGATGGACGAGGCGGACGTGCGCAGCCGGGCGCGCGAGTACGCCGACGCGTTCGGCGCCGACGCGCGGGTCTGCTACGCGTCCAAGGCGTTCTGCTCCCGCGCCGTGCTCCGCTGGGTCACCGAGGAGGGCCTCGGGGTCGACGTGTGCACCGGCGGCGAGCTCACGGTCGCGCTGTCGGCCGGGGTCGACCCGGAGCTGATCACCCTGCACGGCAACAACAAGCTGCCCGCCGAGATCGAGCAGGCGGTGGCCGCCGGCGTCGGGCACATCGTGATCGACTCCTTCGAGGAGATCGCCCGGCTGGCCTCCTACGCCGGGGTCGCCGGGGTGCGCCCGCGGGTCCTGGTCCGGGTGACGACCGGGGTCGAGGCGCACACCCACGAGTTCATGGCGACCGCGCACGACGACCAGAAGTTCGGTTTCTCGCTCTCGTCCGGTGCGGCCGACGAGGCGGTGCGCCGCGTGCTGGCGCTGCCGGGCCTGGAGTTCGCCGGGCTGCACTCGCACATCGGCTCGCAGATCTTCGATACCGGCGGCTTCGAGGTGGCCGCCCGGCGGGTCCTCGAGCTGGCGGCGCGGATCCACGCCGAGCACGGGGCCGCCGTCGCCGAGCTGGACCTGGGCGGCGGATTCGGCATCGCCTACGTCCCCGGCGACGACCCGCCGCAGATCAAGGAGCTGGCCTTTAGTCTCCGGGCGATCGTGACCGCCCAGTGCCAGGCCTTCGGGATCCCGGTGCCCCGGCTGACGATCGAGCCGGGCCGCGGCATCGTCGGGCCGTCCACCGTGACCCTGTACGAGGTCGGCACGATCAAGGACGTGGACGGGCTCAGGACCTACGTGAGCGTGGACGGCGGGATGAGCGACAACGTGCGCACCGCCCTCTACGACGCGGAGTACACCTGCGTGCTGGCGTCCCGGTCCTCGGACGCGCCGCCGATGCTGTCCCGGGTGGTGGGCCGGCACTGCGAGAGCGGCGACATCGTGGTCCGGCACTGCTACCTGCCGTCGGACCTGGCCCCGGGGGACCTGCTCGCCGTCGCCGCCACCGGTGCCTACTGCCGGTCGCTGGCCTCGAACTACAATCACCTGCCGCGTCCCGGCGTGATCGCGGTGGCCGACGGGACGGCGCGGGCCATTGTCCGCCGCGAGACACTAGATGACCTGCTGCGATTGGACGTCGGATGAGCGGTTACGCGGCTAAACCGGGCCAGGTGCTGCGGGTGGCGCTGCTCGGCTGCGGCAATGTCGGCACTCAGGTCGCGCGGCTGCTGGCCGAGCAGGCCGACGACCTCGCGGTGCGTACCGGAGCCCGGCTGGAGGTGGCCGGGATCGCGGTGCGCCGGATGTCGCACCAGCGTCCCGGGGTAGATCCCGCGCTGCTCACCACCGACGCGATGGGCCTGGCTACCCGCCCCGACGTCGACCTCGTCATCGAGGTCATCGGCGGCATCGAGCCGGCCCGGGCGCTGATCCTGGCGGCCCTGGAGGCGGGGAAGTCCGTCGTCACCGCCAACAAGGCGCTGCTGGCGGAGCACGGCGAGCAGATCCACGCGGCATCCCGGGCTTCCGGCACCGACCTCTACTACGAGGCGGCGGTGGCGGGTGCCATCCCGATCCTGCGGCCGCTGCGCGAGTCGCTGGCGGGCGACACCGTTCACCGGGTGCTGGGCATCGTCAACGGCACCACTAACTTCATCCTGGACCGGATGGACAGCTCCGGCGCGGACTTCGGCGACTCGCTGGAGGAGGCGCAGTCCCTCGGCTACGCCGAGGCCGACCCGACCGCCGACGTCGAGGCGTTCGACGCCGCGGCCAAGGCCGCGATCCTGGCCGGGCTGGCGTTCCACACCCGGGTTACCGCGGCCGACGTCTACCGCGAGGGCATCACCGAGGTGACCGCCGCGGACATCGCGTCGGCGAAGTCCCTGGGCCGGGTGGTGAAGCTGCTGGCGATCTGCGAGCGCTCCGCCGACGGCGTCTCGGTGCGCGTCCACCCGGCGATGATCCCGCGTTCCCATCCGCTGGCCGCGGTGGGCGGCGCCTACAACGCGGTCTTCGTGGAGGCCCGGTCGGCGGGACGGCTGATGTTCTACGGGGCCGGCGCGGGCGGGACCCCGACGGCGGCCGCGGTGCTGGGCGACGTCGTCGCCGTGGCCCGCAACCGGGTGGCGGGCACCCGCGGCCCCGAGCTTTCCACCTACGCGGAACTGCCGGTCCGCCCGATGGGCGATACGCTGACCCGGTACCACGTTTCCCTGGACGTAGCCGACAAGCCCGGCGTGCTCGCACCGGTGGCCGAGGCCTTCGCCCGGCACGGCGTGTCCATCCAGGCGGTGCAGCAGACCAGCCGGGGCGAGGGCGCCCTGCTGGTCATCGTCACGCACGAAGCGCGTGACGCCGACCTGGCCACCACGGTTTCCGAGCTCCAGGCGCTGCCGGCCGTCCGCGCGGTGGCGAGCGTTATGCGGGTCGAAGGGGAGGAAGGCCAGTGATGAGCGAGACCGCCGTCTCCGCCAGGGCGCGCGCGCCCTGGCGGGGCATTATTACCGAGTACCGCGACCTGCTTCCGACGACGGCCGGGATGACGCCGGTGACGCTGCAGGAGGGCGGCACGCCGCTGCTGCCCGCCCCCGTGCTGTCCGCGCGCACCGGCTGCGACGTGTACCTGAAGGTGGAGGGGCTGAATCCCACCGGGTCGTTCAAGGACCGGGGCATGACGACCGCGATCACCGCGGCCGCGGCTCAGGGCGCGCAGGCAGTGATCTGCGCCTCCACCGGCAACACGTCCGCGTCGGCGGCCGCCTACGCGGCCCGGGCCGGCCTGACCTGCGCCGTGCTGGTGCCCAAGGGCAAGATCGCGATCGGCAAGCTGGCCCAGGCGCTGGTCCACGGGGCGAAGCTGCTCCACGTGGACGGGTCGTTCGACGACTGCCTGGAACTGGCCCAGAAGCTGTCCGTGGACTACCCGGTATCGCTGGTCAACTCGGTCAACCCGGACCGGCTGCAGGGCCAGAAGACCGCCGCCTTCGAGATCGTGGACGCGCTCGGCGACGCCCCCGACATCCACTGCCTGCCGGTGGGTAACGCGGGCAACATCACCGCCTACTGGATGGGCTACCAGGAGTACTTCTCGATCGGGCGGGCGACGAAGAAGCCGCGGATGTTCGGCTTCCAGGCCTCCGGCGCGGCCCCGATCGTGGACGGCGCCCCGGTTGCGCACCCGCAGACGATCGCCACCGCGATCAGGATCGGCAACCCGGCCTCGTGGTCTCTGGCCGAGGCGGCCCGGGACGAGTCCGGCGGCCTGATCGACAAGGTGACCGACCGCGAGATCCTGGCCGCCTACCGGATCATCGCCCGCGAGGAGGCGGTCTGGGGTGAGCTCGGCTCGTCCGCCAGCGTGGCCGGGCTGCTGGCCGCGGCGGCGGACGGCCGTATCCCGGCCGGCTCCCGGGTAGTCTGCACGATCACCGGCAACGGCCTGAAGGACCCGGACTGGGCCCTGTCCGGAGCCCCCGCGCCGACCACGGTCCCGGTGGACTCAGCGACCGCCGCCGCCGCCCTGGGCCTAGCCTGACCCCCGCCCCCGCCCCCCACCGGCCGCCGCCGTCACCGCCGCCACCCAACGCCTTCCCGCCGGCCGCCGCCACCAATACCACCACTACCACCACCACCACCACCACCACCCAGCGACTTCCCATCAGTTCGGTCGGCTACTAAACGACTTCCCATCAGTTTGGCCGCTAAAAAACTGACATTTCGGGCAGGAAACAGTCCGAACTGATGGGAAGTCGAAAAAACGGCCGAAATATTGAAAGTCGAACGAGTGTGCGGTGCGCATGAAGTTGAATGGTGTCCGGCCGGGTGGCGCCCGCGATCGTGCTGGCCCGGTGGCCCGGAAGC
>DASWUW010000436.1:0-1666 GCA_036406335.1 Trebonia sp. | reverse complement strand
CGGGAATGATGCGCTCGTGAATGCTGATAACAACCAGCCCTCAGCAGCTCAGGTTGAGGCGGTGGCCGAAGGACGGCCAACGCATCCCCGCGAGCCCCATGACGGCGGCATCGCGGGCCGGCTTAACTGGCTGCGGGCGGCGGTGCTGGGGGCTAACGACGGGATCGTGTCGGTGGCCGGCATTGTCGTCGGGGTAGCGGGCGCCACTTCCGCCCGCGGCCCCATCTTCACCGCCGGGCTGGCCGGACTGGTCGCCGGGGTCGTGTCGATGGCGCTGGGCGAGTACGTGTCAGTCTCCAGCCAGCGCGACAGCCAGCGCGCGCAGATAAGCCAGGAGAAACGCGAACTCGCGGATAGCCCGGAAGCGGAACTGACCGAGCTCACCGCTCTCTACCAGTCGAAAGGCCTGTCCCCGGCCACCGCCCGGGCCGTGGCCGCCGAGCTGACTTCAAGCGGCGCCCTGGCTGCCCACCTCGACGTCGAACTGCATATCGACCCGGACGACATCCCCAGCCCCCTCCAGGCCGCCGCCGCGTCGGCGCTCTCGTTCACCTCCGGCGCCCTGCTGCCGTTGCTGGCCATCCTGCTGCCCCCGGCATCGGTACGGGTGCCGGTCACTTTCGCCGCCGTCCTGGTCGCGCTGGGCCTGACCGGAACCCTGAGCGCCCGCCTGGGCGGCAGCGCTATCCGCCCCGCCGTGCTGCGGGTGGTCATCGGCGGCGCGCTCGGCCTGGCCTTCACCTACGGCGTCGGGCACCTGTTCGGTACCGCCGTCGGCTGACGCCGTCAACCGGTCACGTAAAGCCCGGCACAGAACAGCGCCAGCCAGGCGGCCTCGCAGGCCAGCATGGGAGCGTCGCCGGTGAGCATCTCCTCCACCGGCCGGACCGTCCGCCGCCCGGTGAGCACCCCGAACCGGCTCAGCGCCAGCGCCAGCGGCACCGCGCTGGCCTCGTGCCAGGCCCGCGGCCCGGCTGCCTCGCCGTACGCCCACAGCAGGTACATCGCCAGCATCAGGGCGCCGACGGTCACCTGGATGACGCGCAGCGCCCGGGGCTGGTACCAGCGCATCGCCGGCCGGTGCCGTACGGCGTCGGCGCCCAGGCTGGTCAGCTCGGTGTACCGCTTGGCGACGACCACAAAAAGAGCTCCCAGACCGCACACCAGCAAGAACCAGACCGACGGCCTGACCCGCGTGGCCGCTGCCCCGCCGAGCACGCGCAGCAGAAAACCCGCCGCGACCAGCATCAGCTCGACGAACGCAACCTGCTTGAGCCGGGCCGAGTAGAGGAACGACGAGCACAGGTAGCCTCCCACGGCCACCGCCAGCAGCGGCGCGGCGATCGCGGTGCCGACGGCCAGCGCGCAGCCCGCGGCGAGCGCCGCCAGCGCGAGGGCGTGCGCCCGCGGCAGCGCCCCGGAGGCCACCGGGCGGTGCCGTTTAACCGGGTGCCGCCGGTCCCGTTCCGCGTCGACGACGTCGTTGACCAGGTACACCGCGGCGGACGCGCAGCCGAAGGCCACGGCGGCGAGCAGCGCGTACCCGATCCCCCCGGCCCGGCCGGCGGTCGCCCCGGCCAGCGGGGCAGCGAAGACCACCAGGTTCTTCGGCCACTGCCGAGGGCGGGTCGTGCGTACCGCGGCAGCGGCCCAGCGCCGGGCGGGC
>DASWUW010000435.1:0-13073 GCA_036406335.1 Trebonia sp. | reverse complement strand
TGCACCACCCCGGACGCGTGAATAGCCGCCAGGGCCTCGGCCAGCCCCTCGGCCAGGGAGTCGAGGGCCGTACCGCGCAGCGGGCCGTCCTGGCGCACCGTGTCTTCGAGGGTCCGCCCGGGGACGTACCGGGTCACGATGTAGGGCGAGCTGCCGTCTACGTCGGCGTCGACCACCTCGGCCACGAACCGGTTGCGGACCCGGCGCATCGTCTCTACCTCACGGGCGAGACGCCGCCGGGCGCTCGGGTCGGCCGCCACGGCCGCCCCGAGGACCTTGATCGCGACCCGGCTCCCGTCGGCGCCGGCCGCGAGGTAGACAACACCCATGCCGCCTTCGCCGATCTTCTCGACCAGGCGGTAGGGGCCGATTTTGCGCGGGAGCGAATCCAGTGCTGGCATCGTGCTATCAGCGTACGACCCGTCGCCGGGGTTTCGCCAAGACCTGGGAGATGATCCCCGCATGAATACGGGGTCGCCGCGCCGCAGGCCAGCCTATGAGCCGATGACCAGCCGACGCAGCGCCTCGGCGGCCTGGGCGTTGGACTCGGCGTGGCTCAGCAGCGCGCTGGCCAGCGTGTCGGCCCACTGCTGGAGCGGGACCGCCTGCCGGGACAGGACCACTCCGCGGACCTCGCGGCAGATCTCCGCGGCGGGGCGGCCGTTCTTCACCGCCAGCGTCATGACCTGGTCGCCCAGCTTGATCGCAACCTTGGAGACCTCCCCCGGACGGCCGCGCATCCGGTCGGACATGGACCGTTCCCGTTCCACGGCCACGTACCCGGGCGGCAGCGCCTCGCTCAGCGAAGTGGTCAGGGCGCTCGCGTAGACCGCGACATCCGCGCTGTCCAGCCGGAGCGCGGCGGTCACCATCTCGAGCGAGAGCCCCGGGTCGGGCTGCCCGGCGTCGTTAACAGGAACAGGCTCAGTCACCTCTGAAGTATCGCACCTGCCGACGGCTCACCGGCCCTGGAAGACCGCCTTACCGGGACCGCTCTCCAGGAAGCTGCGCATGCCGGACTTCTGGTCCTCGGTGGCGAACAGGGCCGCGAAGTGCAGCCGCTCGATCTCCAGTCCGGTGGCCAGGTCGACCTCGAGGCCGGCGTTGACCGCCTGCTTGGCCGCGCGCAGCGCCAGCGCGGGTCCCGCCGCGTACTGAGCCGCCAGGTCGCGGGCGGCCTGGTAGACGTCGGCGTCGGGCACCACCTGGTCCGCCAGCCCGATCGCCAGGGCTTCGGCCGCGGCCACGTGGCGGCCGCTGAAGATCAGGTCCTTAGCCTTGGACGGGCCGATCAGCCGGGGCAGCCGCTGGGTGCCGCCCGCGCCCGGGATGATGCCGAGCAGGATCTCCGGCTGCCCTACCTTGGCGCTCTCCCCCAGCAGGCGGAAGTCGGCGCACAGGGCCAGCTCGAGGCCGCCGCCGAGCGCGTAGCCGGTGACGGCGGCGATAACCGGCTTGGGAATGCCGGCCACGGTGCTGAACGAGGCCTGCAGCGCCGCCGACCGCACCGACATCTCGGCGAACCCCATGGGGGCCATCTCCTTGATGTCGGCGCCGGCCGCGAATACCCGCTCACCGCCGTAGATGATCACCGCACGGATGGCGTCGTCCACCGACACCTGCACCGCGGCCGCCGCGATCTCGTCTTGCACCTGCGCGTTGAGCGCGTTCATCTTCGGCCGGTCCAGCCGGATCGTCGCGATCTGGTCCGCCACCTCGACCCGTACGAACTCGCCCACGCGGTCCACCTCCACACCGAAACTTCACCCGCTCACCCGCGGGCTCTCCCAAAACTACAGCGGGACCCCCGGGGCGGCCGGGCGGGCGGGGGTTACCGGAGGTCGCCGGTGGACATGCCGGCCGGGGCGTCCGGGTAGGTGACCAGGCCCAGGTCGGCGGCGCTGGCCAGCAGGCGGTGGTGCGGGAGGATCCGGATGGTGTAGCCGAACGGGCCCGGCTGGCCCAGTTCGACCGAGCCGGAGAAGCGGGTCGGCGCGGCCTGGCCCGGGTCGTCGGCGGTGAGCCGCACCGACGACGGCTCCGCCAGCTCGTCGTCGTCGCCCAGGCGGCCGTAGACCACCTCGACGCAGACGTCGGCGGCGGACAGGCCGCCGAGGGCGGCGGTCACCCGGACGTCGAGCACCGCCCCCAGGGACGGCTCGGCCCCGTCGGCCTCGACGTGCTCGATCCGCACGCCGGACCAGGCCTGGCGGACCCGGGCCTTCCAGGTGGCCAGCTCAGCGGCGTTGTCGCCCGCCGCCAGGGTGCGCGAGGCGCGGGCGGCGGGCGCGTACAGCCGGGTCACGTAGTCGCCGACCATCCGGTCGGCCTGCACCAGCGGGCCCAGGCTGCGCAGCCCGTGGCGGACCATCTCCACCCAGCCCAGCGGCACGCCGTCGGGCCCGGCGTCGTAGTACAGCGGGGCGACCGACTTGGCGATCAGCTCGTACAGGGCCGACGCCTCGAGCTCGTCCCGGCGGCCCGGGTCCTCGACGCCGTCCGCGGTCGGGATCTCCCAGCCGTTGCCGCCGTCGTACCACTCGTCCCACCAGCCGTCCCGCACCGAGAGGTTCAGGCCGCCGTTCAACGCCACCTTCATCCCCGAGGTGCCGCAGGCCTCCAGCGGGCGCAGCGGGTTGTTCAGCCAGACGTCGCAGCCCTGGACCAGGAAGCGGGCCATGGCCATGTCGTAGTCGGGGAGGAAGACGATCCGCCGCCGCACCGCGTCGGCGTCCGCGAACCGGACCATCTGCTGGATGAGGCGCTTGCCGCCCTCGTCCGCCGGGTGGGCCTTGCCCGCGATCACGATCTGGATGGGCCGGTCCGGGTCGAGCAGCAGGCCCGCCAGCCGCTGGGGGTCGTTCAGCATCAGCGTCAGCCGCTTGTAGGACGGCACCCGGCGGGCGAACCCGATCGTCAGCGCGTTTTCCTCGAGGACGTCGTCGATCCAGGTCAGCTCGGCGCCGGACGCGCCCCGCTGCTGCCAGGACTCACGCAGCCGCCGCCGCGTCTCGGTCACCAGCCGGGCCCGGAGCTGCCGCCGGATGTCCCACAGCCGGGCCGCGTCAGCCGCCGCGGCGCTGGCCGAGTCGCCCAGGTCGGACATCTCGCGGGCGACCCAGGTGGGTGCGTGCACGCCGTTGGTAATGGAGCCGATGGGCACCTCGGCGGTGTCGAACCCGGGCCACAGGCCGGCGAACATCTCCCGGCTCACCTGGCCGTGCAGCACCGAGACGCCGTTGACCCGCTCCCCCAGCCGCATGCCCATGACCGCCATGTTGAACACGTGCGGGTCACCGCCGGGGTAGGTCTCGGCGCCCAGCGCGAGCACCCGGTCGACCGGCAGCCCGCTGCCGTTGCCGCCGCCGAAGTAGCGTTCGATGAGCTCACAGGGGAACCGGTCGATGCCGGCCGGGACCGGGGTGTGGGTGGTGAAGACGGTGCCCGCCCGGGACCGCTCCAGCGCCTCGTCGAAGGACAGCCCCGTGGACAGGTACTCCCGGATGCGCTCCAGGCCGAGGAAGCCGGCGTGCCCCTCGTTGGTGTGGAACACCTCGGGCTCGGGGTGCCCGGTGATGGCGCAGAAGGCGCGCACGGCGCGCATCCCGCCGATACCGAGCAGCAGTTCCTGGCGCAGCCGGTGCTCGCTGCCGCCGCCGTAGAGCCGGTCGGTCACCTCGTGCAGGGCCGGCTCGTTGCCCTCCACGTAGGAGTCCAGCATCAGCAGCGGGACCCGGCCCACCTGGGCCAGCCAGACCTGCGCGGTGAGCTCCCGGCCCTCGTCCAGGGTGACGGAAACCTTCACGGGCTCACCCGCATTCGCGCTGGCCCTATCCTGGCCCTGCTCAGGGTCAGTGCCGGCGGGGGTTCCAGGGGGTCGTCCCCCGGGGTGGCGCAGCAGGGTCAGCGGCAGGCCGTTGGGGTCGTCGGCCGGATAGCGCTCGGCCTGCCAGCCGTCGGCCGACAGGGACTGGGTGAAGTAGCCGTGCCGGTACAGCAGGCCCACCCCGATAATCGGGACGCCGAGGTCGCTGGCCGACTTGAGGTGGTCGCCGGCCAGGATGCCCAGGCCGCCCGAGTACTGCGGGAGGACGGCGGTGATGCCGTACTCGGGCGAGAAGTAGGCGATGGCCCGCGGCAGGCCCCCGTCCCCGGCCGCAGCCCCGGTCGCTGAATCGGCCCCGGTCTCAGAATCGGCGCCGGCCGCAGAATCGGCGCCGGCCGCCTGGTACCAGCGCGGCTCACTGGTATAGCGGCGCAGGTCGGCCACCGCCGTGTCCAGGCGGCGGAGGAAGTCCTCGCTGGCCGCGAGCTCAGCCAGCTGCGCCGGGCGCATCGAGCTGAGCATCGTGACCGGGTCGCCCCCGGACGCGGCCCAGCCGGCCGGGTCAATGGACTCAAAGAGTTCTACGGTCGGCGGGTGCCACGACCAGCGCAAGTTCAGCATCAGGTCATGCAGCGGCGCCAGCGGCTGCGGCAGGGTCACGCGGACGGTAAAACGACGGATCGCTCTCACGGGGAGCCATAATACGGGTCGCCCCGGATGGAATCCGTGAATCGCGGCTGGGTAGGTTATGCCGGGTGATCGGACGCATACCCATTCTTGACATCCAGCCCGTGGTGGAGTGCGGGCGCCGCCCGGTAAAGGCCGTCGCCGGCGAGACCTTCCAGGTCAGCGCGACCGTCATCCGGGAAGGGCACGGGGTACTCGGTGCCGGTGTGGTGCTGCGAGATCCGGGGGGCAAGACCGCTCCCCTGGTCCGGATGCGGCTGCTGGCGCCCGGGAGCGACCGCTACGGGGCGGAAGTAACGGTCACCAGCGAGGGCAGCTGGTCTTTCCACGTCGAGTCGTGGTCCGACCCGATCGCGCACTGGGACCACGACGCCGGCATCAAGATCCCGGTCGGCCAGGACGTGGAGCTCATGCTGAGCGAGGGGGCGCTGCTGTTCGAGCGGGCCGCGCGGTCCATCCGCCAGCCTCCCGGCGCGGCCCGGCCCGCGGCGGCCAGGACCAGCCTCTACGCGCTGGCCCGGACGCTGCGCGACCGCGGCCTGCCCGCCTGGGACCGGCTGGCGGCAGCGCGGACGCCGCGGATCGCGGCCGTCCTGGCCGCGTACCCGCTGCGGGACCTGGTGACCCGCTCCGGACGGCACCCGGTGCTGGCCGAGCGGCTGCGCGCGCTCTACGGCTCCTGGTACGAGTTCTTCCCGCGCTCCGAGGGCGTCCAGTTTGACCCGCTGGGCCGCCGGGAGCCGGTCTCCGGGACGCTGCAAACCGCCGCGCGGCGACTCGAGGCGATCGCCGAGATGGGCTTTGACGTCGTCTACCTGCCGCCGGTGCACCCCATCGGGTCCACCTTCCGCAAGGGCCGCAACAACACGCTGGAAGCACGGGCGGGCGACCCGGGCTCGCCCTGGGCGATCGGCGCCCCCGAGGGCGGGCACGACGCGCTCCACCCCGACCTGGGCACGTTCGACGACTTCGACGCGTTCGTGGCCCGGGCCCGGGAACTCGGCCTGGAGGTGGCGATCGACCTGGCCCTGCAGGCCTCGCCCGACCACCCCTGGGTGAAGGAGCACCCGGAGTGGTTCACCACCCGGGCCGACGGTTCGATCGCCTACGCGGAGAACCCGCCCAAGAAGTACCAGGACATCTACCCGATCAACTTTGACAACGACTTCGAGGGGATCTACGCCGAAGTCGAGCGGATCGTCCGGCTCTGGATGGGCCACGGGGTACGCATCTTCCGGGTCGACAACCCGCACACCAAGCCGGTCCGGTTCTGGGAGCGGCTGTTCGCCGCCATCCGCCGAACGGACCCGGACGTCCTCTTCCTGGCCGAGGCGTTCACCCGCCCGGCGATGATGGGCGCACTAGGCAAGATCGGCTTCCAGCAGTCCTACACGTACTTCACCTGGCGCACCACGGCCGAGGAACTGACCGACTACCTGACCGAGCTGTCCGGCCCGGCGGCGGCCTACATGCGGCCCAACTTCTTCGCCAACACGCCGGACATCCTGCACGAGTACCTGCAGCACGGCGGGCCCGCGGCGTTCAAGATCCGGGCCGTGCTGGCCGCCATGCTCAGCCCGTCCTGGGGTATCTACTCCGGGTACGAGCTGTTCGAGAGCACCCCCCTGCGCCCGGGCAGCGAAGAGTACCTGGACTCCGAGAAGTACCAGTACCGGCCGCGTGACTGGGACACCGCGGCGCGCGACGGCCTGGGCATAAGCGGATACATCGGTGACCTTAACCGGATCCGGCGGTCTCATGTGGCATTGCACTGGCTGCGTAATCTACGCTTTCATCGTGCAGACCAGCCCGAGCTGTTCTGCTTCTCCAAACGTCTCGTTGGCGCCGGTACGATCTCGGAGGGATCCTTCGGGCAGGCAGGACCGCACGCGGGGGGACTGGGCGGGGACACCGCAGATACCGTCCTAGTTGTTGTGAACCTTGACCCGCACCAGGCCAGAGAGGCCACGGTGTGGCTTGATATGCCCGAACTGGGGATGAACTGGAACGACGGGCTCGCCGTCAGGGACGAGCTCACCGGGGACATCTTCAGCTGGGGCCAAGCCAACTACGTGCGTCTCGACCCTGCCGTGCAACCCGCACACATCTTCACCGTTACGCGTGCTTAGGGCGGACTGAGTCCTCCCGGCCTGGCATGGGCGGCGGTCGCGCACATCCAGGAGTCAACGCCGTGTCAGAGCACGAGCCGACTATCGGCCTCCCGGCTGCACCGGAACCGGTCACCGCATCGCCCTTTGCCTCGGCGCCGGGTGAACAGATACCGGACTTCGCCCTGGACAGCCCCAGAGACCCCGAGTGGTACAAGCGGGCGGTCTTCTACGAGGTGCTGATCCGGGGTTTCCAGGACGCGGACGGCGACGGCACCGGGGACCTGCGCGGGCTCACGTCCCGGCTGGACTACCTGCAGTGGCTGGGGATCGACTGCATCTGGCTGCTGCCGATCTACTCCTCGCCGCTGCGCGACGGCGGCTACGACATCGCGGACTTCCTGCAGATCCTCCCCGAGTACGGCAACATCGCGGACTTTGTGGAGCTGGTCGAGGAGTCGCACAAGCGCGGCATCCGGATCATCGCGGACCTGGTCATGAACCACACCAGCGACCAGCACCCGTGGTTCCAGGCCAGCCGCACCGACCCCGGCGGCCCGTTCGGCGACTTCTACGTCTGGTCCGACAACCCCGACCAGTACCCCGAGGCGCGGATCATCTTCGTCGACACGGAGACCTCCAACTGGACGTTCGACCCGGTGCGGGGCCAGTACTTCTGGCACCGGTTCTTCTCCCACCAGCCCGACCTGAACTTCGACAACCCGAAGGTCCAGGACGCGATGATCGAGGTGCTGAAGTTCTGGCTCGACCTCGGCATCGACGGCTTCCGGCTGGACGCGGTGCCCTACCTGTACGAGCGCGCGGGCACCAACGGGGAGAACCTCAAGGAGACCCACGACTACCTCAAGCGGGTCCGGCTGGAGGTCGACGCCGCCTACCCCGACCGCGTGCTGCTGGCCGAGGCCAACCAGTGGCCGGCCGACGTGGTGCAGTACTTCGGCGACGAGGAGGCCGGCGGCGACGAGTGCCACATGGCGTTCCACTTCCCGCTGATGCCGCGCATCTACATGGCCGTCCGCCGCGAGCAGCGCTACCCGATCTCGGAGATCCTGGCTCAGACGCCCAAGATCCCGTCCGGCTGCCAGTGGGGCATCTTCCTGCGCAACCACGACGAGCTCACGCTCGAGATGGTCACCGACGAAGAGCGCGACTACATGTACAAGGAGTACGCCAAGGACCCCCGGATGAAGGCCAACATCGGCATCCGGCGGCGGCTGGCCCCCCTCCTGGACAACGACCGCAACCAGCTCGAGCTGTTCACCGCGCTGCTGCTGTCCCTGCCCGGTTCCCCCGTCCTGTATTACGGCGACGAGATCGGCATGGGAGACAACATCTGGCTGGGCGACCGCGACGGCGTGCGCACGCCCATGCAGTGGACCCCGGACCGCAACGGCGGCTTCTCCCAGAGCGACCCGCAGCGGCTGTACCTGCCGCCGGTCATGGACCCGATCTACGGCTACCAGGCGCTCAGCGTGGAGGCGCAGCAGCGCCACCCGCAGTCGCTGCTGCACTGGACCCGGCGGATGATCGAGATCCGCAAGCGGCACCCGGTCTTCGGCCTCGGCGCCTACGAGGAGCTGGCCAGCAGCAACCCCAGCGTGCTGGCGTTCGTCCGCGAGTACGACGCGGCGGGCACCATCGCCGCCCAGCGGCTGCAAGCCGAGTACGAGACCCCGGTCGAGCACGACGCCACGGACCGGATCCTCTGCGTCAACAACCTGTCCCGGTTCCCGCAGCCGGTCGAGCTCGACCTGCGGCGGTTCATGGGAGTGACCCCGGTGGAGTGCATGGGCGGCGTGACCTTCCCGCCGATCGGCGAGCTGCCCTACCTGCTGACCCTGCCCGGGCACGGCTTCTACTGGTTCCAGCTGCCCCCGGCGCGGGAGGATCACGACCGCCAGGCCTGACCCGCGCTAATCCCGGCCGCGGGGAAGAATCAACCGGAAAAGCGGGGGAAGTCGTATTTGGGAAGAACCTCCGATACCCCGCAGTCCTGGTCCGCCGGGGCCGGGCCGATACGATGGCGACCCCTGCCCTCGGTCCCGCCGGACCCAGCGGCTGAGGCGGTCACCCTCCGGGGGGCCAACAGCGACGGAGTGAGTGAGGCATGGCGATCGAGGACGCGCTAGCGGCGTGGCTAGGTAATCAGCGCTGGTTCGCCGGCAAGGGACAGGAACTGCGCGACCTCGCGGTCGTCGCCGACACCGAGCTCATCATCGGCGATCCCGAGTTGCGGCACCTGGTCGTCGCGGTGTCGCACGGCACTACGGTCGACTACTACCAGATTCTCGTCGGCCTGCGGCGCCAGCTGCCCGAGCGGCTCGAGCACGTGCGGATCGGGCCGGCCGGGGACGGCCGGACCGCCTACGACGCCCTGCACGACACCGAGCTGACCAAGCCGGTGCTCGCCGCCATGGCCGCCAACGAGGAAGCCGACCCGCTGCGGCTGCTCAGCGTGCCGGGCGCCAGCTTTGAGACGGACCTCGACAGCCTGGTGCTCGGCGCGGAGCAGAGCAACACCAGCCTGATCTTCGGCGCGGAGTCGATCCTCAAGATGTTCCGACGGCTCTCCCCCGGCCCGAACCCGGATCTAGAGGTCACCATGGCGCTGGCCGAGCTCGGCTCCTCCCAGATCGCCGAGCCGCTGGGCTGGATCGAGACCCGGCTGGAGGGCGTGCCCACCACCCTGGGGATCCTGTCCCGTTACCTGCGGACCGCCACCGACGGCTGGACCCTGGCCGCGACCAGCGTGCGGGACCTGTACGCGGCCGTGGGCGACAACGGCGGCGCCGGGGCCGACCAGGTCCGCGCGGCCGACGCCGGCGGCGACTTCGCCGGGGAGGCGCGGCGGCTCGGCGCCGCCACCGCGCAGGTGCACGCCGACCTGGCCACCGCGTTCGGCACCGACGAACTCGGCCCGGACGCCGTCCGCGAGCTCACCGACCGGATGTTCCGCAAGCTGGACCTGGCCGCCGCCGCGGTCCCTGAGCTGGCCAAGCACACCGAGATGATCAGCGACTCCTACGCCGCGCTGGCCAGGCTGCCCGGGCCGTTCCCGGTGCAGCGGGTGCACGGCGACTACCACCTGGGCCAGGTGCTGCGCGACGAGACCGGCTGGGTGGTGCTCGACTTCGAGGGCGAGCCCGCCACGCCGATGGCCCAGCGCCGGGCCCGGTCGTCACCGCTGCGCGACGTCGCCGGCATGCTCCGTTCCTTTGAGTACGCCGCCCGGCACCAGCTCGTCGGCCAGCCCAGCCAGGGCGCGCTGAACGACGCGGCCCGGGACTGGGTCCGCCGCAACCACGTCGAGTTCTGCCTCGGGTACGCCGAGGCGGGCGGGCTCGACCCGGTAGCCAGCCAGGTCCTGCTGCGCGCGCTGCAGCTGGACAAGGCGGTCTACGAAGTACTGTACGAAGCCAGGAACCGACCGTCCTGGCTCCCCATCCCGCTCGACTCACTGGCAGAGTTCTAACGTGGAAACGAAAAACGAGAACGAGACCGTCTCTTTCGGTGAGATCGAGCGGCTAGTCGCCGGCCAGCACCATGACCCGCACTCGGTCCTCGGCGCGCATCCGGTGCCGGGCGCCGGCGCGGCGATCCGCGCCCTGCGCCCGCTCGCCGCGTCGGTCACGGCGGTGCTGCCCGACGGCAGCAGGCACCCGATGACGCACCTGCACCAGGGCGTGTTCGAGGTCAGCCTGCCGGAGTCAGCCGCGTCCGTTCCTGATTACCGGCTGGAGGTTCAGTACGCCGACGGCGAGACCCGGCAGCAGGACGACCCCTACCGGCACCTGCCGACGCTGGGCGAACTCGACCTGTACCTGATCGGCGAGGGACGGCACGAGCAGCTGTGGCAGGCGCTGGGCGCCCGGCCCACGGAGAGCGGCGGCGTGGCCGGCACCGCGTTCGCGGTCTGGGCCCCCAACGCGCGCGGCCTGCGCCTGGTGGGCGACTTCAACTTCTGGGACGGGCGAGCCCATCCCATGCGCTCGCTCGGCGGCGCCGGGGTCTGGGAGCTGTTCGTGCCCGAGGTCGGGCCGGGCACCCGCTACAAGTTCTCCGTCTGCGGCCCCGACGGGGCCTGGCGGGAAAAGGCCGACCCCCTGGCGGCCCTGGCCGAGACCCCGCCCGCCACCGCGTCGGTCGTCTACCAGTCGGAGTACACCTGGGACGACGGCCGGTGGCTGAACGAGCGGGCCGCGGCGGCGCCGCTGTCGCGCCCGATGTCGGTCTACGAGGTGCACCTCGGCTCCTGGCGGCCCGGGCTGTCCTACCGCGAGCTGGCCGTCGAGCTCACCGCGTACGTGACCGACCTCGGGTTCACCCACGTGGAGTTCCTGCCGGTGGCCGAGCACCCGTTCGGCGGGTCCTGGGGCTACCAGGTCACCTCCTACTACGCGCCGACCTCCCGCTTCGGCCGCCCGGACGACTTCCGCTTCCTGGTCGACACGCTGCACCAGGCCGGAATCGGCGTCATCGTGGACTGGGTGCCCGCGCACTTCCCGCGCGACTCCTGGGCCCTGGCCGAGTTCGACGGCACCCACCTGTACGAGCACTCCGACCCCCGCCTCGGCTCGCAGCCGGACTGGGGCACGCTGGTGTTCAACTTCGGCCGCTCCGAGGTACGCAACTTCCTGGTCGCCAACGCCGTCTTCTGGCTGGAGGAATTCCACGTCGACGGGCTGCGGGTGGACGCGGTCGCGTCCATGCTCTACCTGGACTACTCGCGCAAGGAAGGCGAGTGGGTGCCCAACAAGTACGGCGGCCGGGAGAACCTGGAGGCGATCTCGTTCCTGCAGGAGGTCAACGCCACCTGCTACAAGCGGGTGCCGGGGATCATGATGATCGCCGAAGAGTCCACCGCCTGGCCCGGGGTGACCCGGCCGGTCCACCTGGGCGGGCTCGGGTTCGGGTTCAAGTGGAACATGGGCTGGATGAACGACACGCTCGAGTACGTCCAGCTCGACCCGGTCTACCGGCAGTACCACCACAACGAGATCACCTTTTCCCTGGTGTACGCGTTCACGGAGAACTTCGTGCTGCCGCTGTCGCACGACGAGGTCGTGCACGGCAAGCGCTCGCTGCTGCGCAAGATGCCGGGCGACGACTGGCGCCAGTTCGCCGGGCTGCGCACCCTGTTCGGCTACATGTGGGCCCACCCGGGCAAGCAGCTCCTGTTCATGGGATCGGAGTTCGGGCAGGGCACCGAGTGGTCGGAGACCAACGGCCTGGACTGGTGGGTGCTGCAGTACGGCAGCCACGCCGGCGTGCAGCGCCTGATGCGCGACCTCAACACGACCTACCGCGAGCTGCCCGCCCTGTGGTCCCAGGACGCGGTGGCGGACGGGTTCGGCTGGATCGACTCCAACGACGCGCACGGCAACGTGCTGTCGTTCCTGCGCTTCGGCGCCCAGGAGCACGGTGCCCCCGTGCTCGCCTGCGTGGCCAACTTCTCGGCCCTGCCGCACGAGGACTACCGGATCGGGCTGCCGCTCGCGGGCAGCTGGCGCGAGGTGCTCAACACCGACGCGGAGAGCTACGGCGGCACCGGGGCGGGCAACCTGGGCAGCGTGCAGGCCGTTCCGCTGCCGTGGCACGGACGGCCCGCCTCGGCGACGATCGTGCTGCCGCCGCTGTCCGTGCTCTGGCTGACCCCGGAGGTCTGAGCGGCTCCCCGCCGGGCCGCTAAGCGACCCGGCGGGGCCTGGGCTCGTCCGCCCGGATGGCGGGCAGCACCGTGGTCAGCGCCGCGCTCACCGTGGCGGCGCTCCGCCGGGCCTGGTGCTCCTGCGCCGCCTGGGTCACCACGGTGGCCAGCCGGGCGGCGACGGCCTCGCGTTTCCGGGCGCTCCGGGCGCTCATGACGAGACGCACGGCCAGCACGGACAGGACGATGAGAAGCAGGGCGAGAATCGCCAGGATCAGGTACATCCGCATCCGGTTCCGGGTCGACGGGCGCGAGGGGAGGTAATCAATACGTTACCTGTTTACAAGAGCCCCAGGAGCCACCCGGGACCGACGACCAGCGCGTTGAGCTCCTCGCAGCGCTGCCGCAGCTCCCGGTCCGCCGTCACCACCAGGCAGCTCTCTTCCCCGCCGGTCACCTCGGCGACCACCCCGACGATGGCGTCGTCACCCGAGCCGGGCGCGGAGACCACCCGCACCGGCAGCGGGGGCGGCAGCTGCTCCCGGGGCGGCAGCTGGTCCGGCGGCGGCAGTTCGTCCTTGAGCGGAGGCACCCAGTCCTCCCCCGGCGGGGCGTCCGGCGCGGGCAGCGCCTCCTCCTGCAGCCGGGCCGCGGCTTCGCGGGCCGGCCCCTCCAGGATCAGCACCCAGGCGCCCGCCGGGCTGTCGTCCCGCCGCGCCAGCACCATCACCTCCCGGCAGAGCCGCAGCGCGGCCCCGGCCCGGTCCCGCCACCAGCCGTCGGC